>JANNQQ010000193.1:0-3182 GCA_031400835.1 Actinomycetes bacterium
TCGGGTATGAAGCTCAACCTCGTAGTCGACCTCGTCAGTGCCGATCACCCGCGCGGCGACGACGCCTGGGCCTACTGCCAGCGAGTGGACCATCCCGGCGCGGGCGATGTCGAGCCCTCGCTGTGCGCGTGGTGTGCGTTCATCTGGGACGACTGACGTCGCAACGAGGCGAGCCCAGGCACCCTTTCCGGGGCGCGATTCCGCCTCGAGGTGCAGGGGCTTGCCGTCGTCGACAAAAACGCGGTCGGCGCTCATCCGTCACCGTCCGTTGCCTCGTCGGATAGCTCGACCGCGGCACGGATCGCGTCGAGGTCGAGGTCGCCGAGCCAGTCGGCGGAACGTGCAGAGATGACCTTTGCTGCGAGTTCGCGCTTGCTCTCAAGCAGCAGATCGATGCGTTCCTCAAGCGTCGCCTTACAGATGAGACTGTAGACAGTCACGTCCTTGGTCTGGCCAAAGCGGTAGGCACGATCGGTGGCCTGTTGCTCAACGGCAGGGTTCCACCAACGATCGAAATGGAAGACATGGTTTGCCGCTGGAAGGTTGAGACCGCGACCGCCGGCGCGGATTGAGACAACCATGAGCGACGGCCCTTCCGGCGATGAGAACGCCTCGACGAGCTCGTCACGTCGTCGAGCGGGAAGCCCGCCGTGGAAGAACCCAACCTCGCGGCCGGTCTTCTCAGCGAGATATGGAGCGAGTCGGTCGAACCCGGGGTACTGGGTGAAGACGAGCGCTTTGTCGTCGAGTGGCACGGCCCGGAGAAGCTCGACCAGGCGGTCGAGCTTGCCTGAACGGCCCTCGAGCGGCCGCCCTGTCGGGACAACGAGCTCCGGGTGGTTGCACACCTGCTTGAGCTGACTCAGCATCGCGAGCACCGCACCACGGCGCCCGAAGCGATCCTCGTGCTCCTCGACTCTCGGTAGCCAGCGGTCGACCGTGGCGCGATAGAGACTCGCCTGCTCGACCGTCAGGTGGCACTCGACGCGCGAGGTGATGAGGCTCGGGAGGTCAAGGGCCACCTCGTCGTCGTTCTTCGCTCGACGGAGAATGAACGGCTGAACCATGGTGCGTAGCCGTTCGAGCCGGAGCTCATCGTGGCCCGCCTCAATGGGGCGGGCAAACATGCGGTCGAACCGGTCGTGCGATCCGAGAAGGCCCGGGTTTACGAGATCCATGATCGCCCAAAGCTCACCGAGCCGGTTCTCGATCGGAGTACCCGTAAGCGCCAGGCGACGTGCGCCGCGGAGTCGTCGCATCGCGCGCGCGCGCTTGGTCGCCGGGTTCTTGGCGTCCTGGGCTTCGTCGAAGAGCAACCGATCCCACATGATTGGCTCGAGCTGTTCGATATCGCGCGTTGCGATGTCGTACGACGTCACGACAACGTCCGATTCGGCGGCCGCGGCCACGAGTGCGTCGCCGGTTAGGCGTCCCGCCCCGTGATGGAGATGGACCCGTAACCCGGGAGCGAATCGATCGATCTCCTTCGCCCACTGTCGCGTGATGCTCATCGGACACACCACGAGGGTGGGGCCGTTGGCCAACCCCTCCTCCCGCTCGGAGACAAGCATTGCGATGGCTTGCACGGTCTTTCCAAGGCCCATATCGTCCGCGAGGATTGCACCGACTCCGAGGTCGCTAAGGAAGCGCAGCCACCCGTGTCCCCTCTCCTGAAAAGGGAAGAGCGAGTGGCGCATTCCCGCCGGCGTCCCGAGCTCGCGGAACTGGCGCTGGTCGCTGCCTGCCAGCAGCTCGGTAAGCGTCTCGTCGAGTGTGACAAGACCCAGCTCGAGGCCGGCGTCGTCGGTCTCGACCCCGCCCACCGCACGCACGAGGTCGACAACGTTGCCTTCGCGACGACGCTCAAGAAAGCGGAGGGCGCGGTCGACATCTGCACGTCGCAACGCGTGCCATCTCCCTCGGATACGCAGGAGAGGCTCCTTCGCCGCCGCCAGCTCAACGAGCTCCTCCTCCGTCAGCGTCACATCACCAAGAGCGAGTTGCCAGTTGAACGTCGCAAGAGTGTCGCGCGCGAGAAGGCCTGTTCCGCGGCCAATTGGCCCGGCGCTTGTCGCCGTCAGGTTGACCTTGAGCCGCGCGGAGGCCGAGACCCAGCTCGCGGGGAGCAGGACCGTGACGCCATGCTCCTCGAGACGGGGAATCGCGTCGCGCAGAAGAAAGCGCACGGCTTCGTCGTCGAGCATCGTCTCGGTGGGCTCTTCGTCGTCGAAGAAGATCGCACCCTCGGCGAGCAGCGGCTCGATCAGCTTCAGTCTCCCTGTAAGTACGCGCCGTGGATCGCTTGCGCGCACGAACGAGAAGACGTCCGCCTCGCCGCGCCATAGCAGCGCTGCGGGGAGCACCAGGGTGGGGTCGTCGGCGGCTTGGAGGAGAACTTCAAGCACGATCTCGGGGATGTCGTCATCACTGTCTGGCCGGGGCGGTCGCTCGTCGAGACGAAGGCAAATCGTCCAGGGTGCGCTTGAGCGCTTCGCGAGCCCTTGATCGACCCATTCGGTGAGTCGCTCTTCGAGTGCGGCGTAGCCATTGGTCGCCGGAAGCTCCGGATCGAGCCCGGTAAGTCCGTCGAGTGCGTGGGCAAGCGTCGCGGGCCTCGCTCCGAGCCGGGCTCCTCCGAGTTGCACCCGCGCCACGTGTAATCGCTCGCGTGCGATGCGATCAACGGCGCACCCGTAGAGGTCGTAAATCGCCTCCTCACGATCACCGTCGAACGCCCAGGCGCCGATGGCGGGCATCGCCTCCGCAAGAAGCGCGAGCTTCGCCGACACCCGTTCGTCAAGCGTTGCACCCCAAAGCGCGTTCCAGCGGCCTCCGCCGAACTCTAGGTGGGGGTGCACAAGACCCTCGGTGACCGACCTGCGTGCAAGGGCGATCGTTGCGAGTACAAGCTCCGCCGACACGCCATACGGCAGGTCAGGCAGCGAAGATTCGATCGTCAGGAGCTCTGTCAGACCTACCTTGCGTGCAATTGCGTGCTTGCCGAGATGGTCGAGATCGCCAAAAGCGGGCGCCCCAAGGCTCACGCCTGCGTCGCTGATGGCACCGTCCGGCCCACGTTCGAAGACGAGTGCGGAAACGTCCTCCTGCCAGAGCATCTCGAGCGTCGGGCCGGTGACAGGCGGCGGGAGGAGGGTGGTCTCGGGTGCGGACAAGAACCCCTC
>JANNQQ010000194.1:0-13236 GCA_031400835.1 Actinomycetes bacterium
GATCCCGCTCTGGATCTCGTTCACGGCCATCGACAAGAGCGGCCGGAACCTCTCCGGCCAGACCGTAGAGGCGTTCTGGGTTTCGATCGAGCACGCGGCTCCACTAATCGTCGGGGTGAACTGTGCGCTCGGGGCGACCGAGATGCGGCCATTCCTCGAGCAGCTTTCGCGTATGGCCGACACATACGTCGGTTGCTACCCGAACGCCGGGCTGCCGAATGCGATGGGCGAGCATGATGAACGGCCCGAGGACACGAGCCGGTTGCTGCGCCAGTTCGCGGAGGACGGCCTCGTCAACCTCGTGGGTGGGTGTTGTGGCACGACGCCCGAGCACACGCGGCGGATCGTCGCCGCGGTCGATGGGATCCCCTCCCGCACGATTCCCGTCCCAGAGCGCCGGCCTCGATGGAGCGGGCTCGAACCGTTCGAGATACGTCCGGAGACGGGCTTCGTCATGGTGGGTGAGCGGACGAACGTGACCGGGTCAGCACGCTTCCGACGCCTCATCGAGGCCGGTGACTACCAGGAGGCCGTAAACGTCGCGCTCGAGCAGGTGCGTGGGGGCGCGAACGCGCTCGATGTGAACATGGACGCCGATCTGCTCGCGGGGGAGCAGGCGATGACGACCTTCCTCAACCTGATCGCGACCGAGCCGGAGATCGCTCGGGTTCCGATCATGGTGGACAGCTCGCGCTGGTCAATCATCGAGGCCGGGCTGCGGTGCCTCCAGGGAAAGGGAATCGTCAACTCGATCTCGTTGAAGGAGGGGGAGGAGGTCTTTCTCGCCCACGCTCGCCACATTCGGAGCTTCGGCGCCGCGGTGGTTGTGATGGCCTTCGACGAGCTTGGGCAGGCCGAATCGGTCGAGCGCAAGGTCGCGATCTGTGAGCGGGCGTATCGGCTCCTCGTCGACGAGGCCGGGTTTGCTCCCGAGGACATCATCTTCGACGTCAACGTGCTTGCGGTTGCGACGGGGATCGATGAGCACAACGACTTCGCCCACGCATTCATCGAGGCGCTTCCCCTCGTCAAGGAACGGTGCCCTGGTGCCCGTACGAGCGGCGGGATCTCAAACCTCTCGTTCTCGTTCCGTGGCAACAACCACGTGCGTGAGGCGATGCATGCCGTGTTTCTCTACCACGCAATCGCTGCCGGTCTCGACATGGGGATCGTCAACGCAGGCCAGCTGATGGTGCTTGAGGACATCGAGCCCGAGCTGCGAGAGCGCGTCGAGGATGTGATCTGGAATCGACGGCCGGACTCAACCGAACGGCTCGTTGAGCTCGCTGGGTCGTTCGCGGGACGAGAGATCGAACGCGAGACCGATCTCGCCTGGCGCGAGCAACCAGTTGCCAAGCGCCTCGAGCACGCTCTCGTTCACGGGATTCTCGATTTCGTCGAAGTTGATGTCGAGGAGGCGAGGGTTAGCTTCGCTCGGCCGCTCGACGTGATCGAGGGTCCACTGATGGATGGGATGAAGGTCGTTGGTGATCTGTTCGGCGCAGGGAAGATGTTTCTCCCGCAGGTTGTGAAGAGTGCCCGGGCGATGAAGCGCGCGGTTGCGTACCTCGAGCCGTTCATGGAGGCGGAGAAGACAGCGGAGTCGAAGGCGGCGACGCGCGTCTTGCTCGCGACCGTCAAGGGTGATGTCCACGACATCGGCAAGAACATCGTTGGGGTGGTGCTGGGTTGCAATGGCTATGAAGTGATCGACCTCGGCGTCATGGTGGCCGCCGATCGGATTCTCGACACGGCGCTTGAGCAGGATTGCGACATTGTCGGGCTTTCGGGCCTCATCACACCGTCGCTTGACGAGATGGTGATTGTCGCGAAGGAGATGGAACGCCGAGGGTTAGACCTGCCGTTGCTCGTGGGTGGAGCAACCACCTCGCGTCAGCACACCGCCGTGCGGATCGCACCCGAGTACACGAATCCAACGATCCACGTGCTGGACGCTTCGCGTGTCGCGGGAGTGGTCGGCCAGCTGCTCGACCCCTCGAGGCGCGAGGAGATCGACCGCTCCAATCGCGTCGACCAGGACAGGCTTCGTGCGCTTCATGCCGAGCGCGAACGCAAGCCACTGTTGCCAATCCGTTCGGCGCGCGAGCGGCGTGCAAAGATCGTCTGGCACGCAGAGGACTTGGTGGCACCGTCGTTTACGGGGTCACGTCTCGTTGAGCCGACGCTGGGCGAGCTTCGGCGCTACATCGACTGGACGTTCTTCCTTCACGCCTGGGAGCTCAAAGGTCGCTACCCGGCGATCCTCGACGATCCGAAGCGCGGCCCCATCGCGCGTGAGCTTGTCGAAGGTGCCGAGGGTCTCCTCGATCGTTTCGAAGGCGACGGCGGGCTGTGGGCTCAGGGTGTCCATGGAATCTGGCCTGCGACGGCGGTGGGCGATGACCTGGTGCTCGCTGGCGAGGTCAGGTTCCCGATGCTGCGCCAGCAGGCAGAGCATGGAGACTCCCGCCCAAACCGCTCGCTCGCGGATTTCGTTGCGCCCGAGGAGACGGGTTTGCTCGATCATGTTGGGGCATTTGCAATTTCTATTCACGGTGCCGCTGAGGTGTCGGCGACGTTCGAGCGTGACGGTGACGACTACACCTCGATCATGGTCAAGGCACTCGCCGACCGGCTTGCCGAGGCAGGCGCGGAGTGGCTTCACGAACAGACACGAAGAGCCTGGTACGCGCCCGACGAGCAGTTCTCGGACGACGAGCTCGTTGGTGAGCGCTTCCAGGGGATCCGACCCGCTTTCGGCTACCCCGCCTGCCCCGATCACTCTGAGAAGACCCGACTCTTCGCGCTGCTTGATGCCGGGCGAGCCGGCATCGAACTGACCGAGTCGTGCGCGATGACGCCAGCTGCGAGTGTCAGCGGCATCTACCTGGGCCACCCCTCAGCGCGGTACTTCAGCGTCGGGCGGATCGGGCGTGACCAGGTCGTGGACTACGCCGAGCGCAAGGGTCAGCCGTTGGCGGAAGTCGAGCGGTGGCTTCGCCCTAACCTGGCGTACGACCCGGACTGATCCACATGTCCATTGGTGACATGTCCCTTTGGGCCAACTGTCGCTTCGCGCCGCATGGTGCTAGCGTCCTGCCGTGTTCCGCGAAGGGGAGTTAACGCCATAACCACCCTTGACGGAGAGGGAGAGGGACGATCGGGGCTTCTCCGTAGGAACCGACCGTTTGCCCTGCTGTTCCTGGCGACGGCAGGCTCGGCAACGGGGACATACCTCGCTGCCATCGCCCTGTCCGTTGACATCTTCGATCGCACGGGGTCGGGCAAGTGGGTGGCGCTCCTGCTCGTTGCGGACTTCCTTCCGATGGTGGTCATCGGGCTGACGCTTGGCCCGCTTGTCGATCGGTTCTCTCGCCGCCGGCTCATGATCATCTCCGACCTCACGCGCGCTGCCACCTTCGGTGCGTTGCCGTTTGTCGACCGGCCCGAGGCGATCGTGGCGCTCGCGGCTATCGGGGGAATCGCAACCGGGTTCTTCCGTCCGGCTGTCTGGGCCGGGATGCCGAACCTCGTTGACGACGACGAGCTCGAGAAGGCAACGTCGCTCCTGGCGACAACGGAGAACACCGCCTGGATCATCGGCCCAATCGTCGCGGCTGGGCTTCTTTCGTCGGGTCCGGCGCTTGCCTACTGGGTGAACGCCGTCAGCTTCGTTCTGTCGGCCGCACTGATATTCAGTATCCCGGCTCGTAGGCTTCAGTCCGTCGAGCCGCTCACCCGCGGACACTGGCGCGATGTACGCGACGGGATAGGGCTCGTGTTGAGATCGCGCCCGTTGGTGACCGTTCTTGTCGTCTGGAGTGCCGCGGGGCTTGCGAGCGCTGGAGTGAATGTTGCTGAGGTATTCCTGGCGAAGGACACCTTTGATGCGGGCAATCCGGGCTTCGTCGCGATCGTCGTGTCGACGGGTGTAGGGCTCGTTCTCGGGAGCCTCTGGGCGGGATCGGCACTTGGTAGGTTCGGAATGACGAAGTTGTACGGCGGCTCGCTTGTGGTGATGGGCGTCGGATTTGGACTCGCGGCTATAGCTCCGTCGATAGCGATCGTCTGCGTGCTTGCGGCGTTCGCTGCTGTCGGGAACGGCGCTGCGATCGTCTGCAACCAGATCCTCGTCCAGCGCGGCGCGCCGGACACGATGCGCGGCCGCTCACTTGCCGTGCTGATGAGCGCGTACTACGCATGTCTCGGGCTCGGAATGGCGGGTGCCGGGGTGCTCACCGACGTGCTCGGTCCTCGTGCCGTCTGGGGCATTGCGGGAGGCATCTATCTCGTCGCGGCATCACTCGCATTCATCCTTACGCACCGCATTCGGGCCGAGCTCGAAACGCGGCTCGAGGCCGAAGGATTCGAGCTCAACCGCACGGGAGCCGATCGGCTGGAGGCGTTGATGGGTGAGATCGACGCGACGCGCCGAGATGAGCAGCAGCGCCCCGAACGCGTGCTGCCGTACATCCCGAGACGCGGCACCCACACTGGCTCGTCGTAGCAGGCCTCTACAGTCCTGGAACGTGACTAGAGCTTCTGACGCGCCGGCCGAGCTTGCCGATGCAGTCGCCGCAGGCGATCGCAAGGCACTCGCACGGGCGATCAGTCTGGTCGAGCGTGGGGAGCCCGCGGGAGCGGCGATCGTCAGCGCGCTGTACCCGCGTACGGGTCGCGCCTTTGTAGTCGGGATCACGGGGCCTTCCGGGGTGGGGAAGTCGACGCTCGTCTCTGCGCTCGTCCGTCTCCTTCGAGCCAGCGAGACCACTGTCGGTGTCATCTCCGTCGATCCGTCGAGTCCCTTCACGCGCGGCGCCTTGTTGGGCGACCGGATCCGGCTTGGTGAGCACTTCCTCGATCCGGGAGTTTTCATCCGTTCAATGGGAACGCGAGGCCATGTAGGCGGTCTCGCCGAGACGACCCTCCAGGCGACGCTCCTGCTCGATGCATTCGGAGTGGACGTTGTCCTGGTTGAGACGGTTGGTGCCGGGCAGACCGAGGTGGAGATAACCGGGGTGGCCGATGTCGTGGTGCTCGTTCTTCAGCCTGGCTCGGGCGATTCGATCCAGGCACTCAAGGCGGGGATCATGGAGATCCCCGATGTGATTGCGATCAACAAGCAGGATGAGCCGGGCGCGAAGCTGCTCCTCAACGACGTCCGTTCGATCATTGGACTCGATCCGGACCCGGAGAAACACCCCGAGGTGGTCATGACATCCGCCCGCACCGGAGACGGCGTGGCCGATCTCCTTGGCGCGATAGAGCGGTACCGGTCGACGCTCGGCGCTGGAGATCTGCTCGCACAGCGCCGCAGGAAGAGCCTCTCCGACGAGGTCGTTTCCCTCGCAGCCGGCGGGTACCTTCGAAGGCTTCGTCTCGCGATCCGCGAAGATGACGCCATGCTCGAACTCATCGATGCGGTGCACCGCCGCGAGGTCGACCCGCTTACCGCCGCTGGCCGGCTCGCTGCACACGTCGTCGAGGAGGTTTCAGATGCGCCCGACTCTCGCTGATATCGAGCGTGCACGTGTGGTTCTCGACGGGGTTGCGCGGGCGACGCCGGTCTACACATCCGAGACGATCGCCCGACTCGTTGGCCGACCGGTGTGGCTCAAGGCCGAGAACCTGCAGCGAACCGGCGCGTTCAAGATCCGTGGCGCCTTCGCAACCATTGCGCAATTGTCGGATTCGGAGCGAGCGGCCGGGGTCGTCACAGCAAGTGCAGGCAATCATGGCCAGGCGGTCGCGTGGGCCGCCCGTCATGCGGGAATCACCGCGACCATCGTCGTTCCGACGTTCGCACCGATGGCGAAGGTCGAGGCCGCTCGTGGCTATGGGGCCGAGGTGTTGCTCGAGGGGGATGGCTACGACGAGTGCGTCGAGCGTGCGCGCCAACATGAACAGGAGACCGGCGCAACCTTTGTCCATGCATTCGACGATGTGCGGGTGATCGCGGGGCAGGGGACACTCGGTCTCGAGCTCGCCGAGCAGCTGCCGGAAGGGCCTGGGACGGTTGTGATCCCCGTCGGTGGCGGAGGGCTCGCCTCGGGCGTCGCAATCGCGCTCCGTGCTCTGCGCCCTGAACTTCGGCTCGTTGGCGTGCAGGCCGCCGCGTGCGCACCCCTTGCCGGGCTCGCGCCGAGCGGTAACACCATTGCGGATGGCATTGCTGTGAAGAGCCCGGGCGCTATCACCGAGCCAATTCTTCGAGATCTACTCGACGACATCGTCGTTGTCGACGACGAAGAGATCTCACAGGCGATCGTGCTCCTTCTCGAGCGGGCGAAGCTTGTTGTCGAGGGCGCCGGCGCCGCTCCGGTCGCAGCTCTCCTTGCAGGGCGGGTCGGCGAGGGCAATACCCCTGTGTGTGCGGTGTTGGCTGGAGGCAACGTCGACGCGACGACGTTGAACTCGGTGATCCGCTACGGGTTGACGGCATCAGGGCGACACCTGGTCGTTCGGATCCTCATTTCCGACCGGCCGGGCGAGCTGGCCCGAATCGTTGGGATCATCGCCGAGGAGCGAGCGAACATTCTCGCGATCGCTCATCATCGTGAAGGTCGCAACATCGGTGTGCTTGAGACCGAGGCGGAGCTGACGCTCGAGACCCGCGGCGAGGATCACTCGCAGCGGGTCATTCGAGGGCTCGCCGGTGGTGGGTTCGCCGTAGAGCGCTCGCGCTAGTCGATCCTGCGACGCAATCGGCGGAGCGCCACCAGTGTCGACGCTACGACAAGCGCGGCGGCCCCGATCGCGAGCGTGCGTCGCGACGACCCTGCGTCCGACGCGGCATCTCCTGGGACAATCGTGAGCGACGTCTTCCAGCTGACGTCAGCACCGTCCTCATAGCGCTGTACCGCATTGAGGTTCACCGTGCCCGGTGCCGCGATCGTGTCGACCCGAAGGCCAAACACCTCCGAGCGTGTTCCTTCGATCCTCCCACCGCTCCAGGTGACCTCTCGTGTGTTGCTGATCGCCTCCCAGCCGGGCGGTGAGGTGACGGTGACAACGTCAAGGCCCGTGGGCAGCGTGACCGTGAGCTCTGTAGTCGAGTGCGACACGCGCTCATTCGGAACGGCAAGCTGGAGGTCCGTTTCGCTCCCTTGCACCACGAACGACGGCGACGCCGTGACGTGCGCAAGCGCAGGGGCCGTCATTGCGAGACAGGTCAGACAAAGGATGAGCGCAGAGGCCCGCTTGCGCACGCGTCAGAACCCGAGGTGGCGCGCGATCACCATGCGCTGCACCTCGTTGGTGCCTTCGCCGATCTCAAGGATCTTCTGATCGCGATAGAGGCGCGAGATCGGGAATTCGTCAATGAAGCCGTACCCGCCATGGATCTGCAAGGCGTGGTTTACGACCCGGTGTGAGAGTTCGCCGGTGTAGAGCTTGGCCATTGCCGCCTCGAGCGCGAACGGACGCTTCTGATCCTTGAGCCAAGCGGCTTTGTAGACGAGTTGCCGACCGGCTTCGATTTCGACGGCCATGTCAGCGAGCTTGAAGCCGACTGCCTGGAAGCGCCCGATGGGCTTGCCAAACTGGAGACGCTCGCTTGCGTAGCGGGTCGCCAGATCGTATGCGCCCTGGGCCAACCCGATGCCCATGGCTGCGACCGAGATCCTTCCGCTATCGAGAATCTCCAGGAACTGCGTGAACCCGCGACCACGTTCTCCGAGGAGGTGACCTTCCGGTACCGCACAGTCGGCGAAGGTGAGGGCGCGGGTATCGGATGCCTTCCAGCCGAGCTTGTGGATGGGCTCCGAGAGCTCGTACCCTGGAGTGCCGTTTTCGACGACGAGGTTGGAAATCTCATCCGGGCCGGTTACGGCGGTGATCGTCACCCCCCAGCTTCGTGGCGTGCCCGCGTTGGTGATGAACATCTTGGAGCCGTTGACGACCCATGAGCCGTCGCGCAACTCGGCGGTCGTCCGCGTCGCTCCCGCGTCCGAGCCGGCATCTGGCTCGGTCAGTCCAAAAGCTGCAAGCTTGCGACCTGAGGCGAGGTCGGGAAGCCAGGCGTCGCGCTGTTCGTCGCTCCCGAAGAGAAGGATCGGCATCGTCCCCAGCGACGTGTGCGCCGCAACAGTGATCGCGACGGATGAGTCGATTCGCGTGAGCTCCTCGATAGCGATCGCATAGGACAGCGCGTCGGCGCCCGCGCCGCCGTAGCGCGTCGGAATCGGGATGCCGAGCAGACCGAGCTCCGCCATCTCACCCACAAGCTCGTCTGGGAAGCGTCCCTCACGGTCGAGTTCTTCAGCGACCGGCGCCACTCGCTCCCGTGCGAATGTACGAACCGTGTCGCGGATGAGCTGCTGCTCGGGGCCAAGGTCGAAGTCCACGCACGGGCATCCTAGAGGCTGTCGACGCGAGTACGGTTTGCACCTCTATGACGTCTCATACAGCCAGGGTCTTCCAGGTCTCGCTTGACGAGCCGCTGGTGCCGCTTGAGGTTGGAGCGGCGTACGGCGAAGCGGTGCTGTTCGTCGTCTCCCACGGACGGCCGCTCGGACGGCTGCGAATCCCCGCGGTGCGCGTGGTATCGCCGGAGCTCCAGGCGGCCCTTGTCACAGAGAAGCTCGGCCATCGGCTCTGGCAACGGGAGCTCCGCGCAGCTCTCGAGACGGCATCGGGCCTCGACGGTCTTAGTGACCTGCCCTCGCCGAGCGTGTCGGTGGTCATCTGCACGCGCAATCGCCCCGGTGATCTCGCACGATGTTTGGATTCGCTCGATGAGCTCCGCACGACTCCGCTTGAGGTGATCGTTGTCGACAGCGCTCCAAGCGACGGTCGCGCGGGTGAGGTGTGCGCCGGCCGGAGAGTCCGGTATCTCAACGAGCCAATCATCGGTCAGTCACGCGCTCGGAACCGCGGAATCATCGAGGCGCAAGGTGAGCTCATCGCGTTTACCGACGACGATGTGGTCGTTGACCCTGGCTGGCTCGACGCACTCGGTCGCGAGGTCATGGATCCCCTCCTCGGCGCGATCACGGGTCTCGTCGCACCGCTCGAACTTGAGACACCCGCACAGTTCCTCTTCGAGATGCACGGGGGGTTCGACCGCGGCTATGAGCGTCGCGTCTTCGACGGCACCCGGGTTGGGCCGACAACGACCGCCGGACGCGCCGGTGCAGGAGCGAACGTCGTCTTTCCGCGCGCTGTGTTCGACCGCGTCGGCCTCTTTTCCGAGGATCTCGGCCCGGGAACGCCCGCCAGGGCCAGTGACGATAACGACATCTTTTGTCGGATTCTCCAGTCGGGATTGCGCATCGTGTACGAGCCGGCGCGGTTCGTGTGGCATGGCCACCGGCGCACGGAGGGCGAACTGCACGAGCTCATGTATGCGTACGGTGCTTCATCGCTCGCGTTTGCGACCAAGCGCCTCTTCGAGGGTGATCCCTCGGCACTGCGTCTCCCGGCCTGGTGGTGGGGAAGGCACATACCCGGCGATCTCCTCGCGGGGCTGCGGCGCAGGCCAAACGCAATGCCCGCGCGCTACGCACTGGACGAGCTCCGGGGGACGCTCGCCGGGCCGTGGTTGTTGCGACGCTCCCGTCAGAGTCGTGTAGGAATCACGCCTCTCGAGCTTCCGACACCTGTGGTCACGTCACCCTCTCCAAGCGTCGTCTCACCTGATTCACCTCCACTGTCGGTCGTCATCCCGAGCCACAACCGTCGGGCGCTACTCGTCCGTGTCCTCGAAGCGCTAGCCGCTCAGACGTATCCGGCTGAGCGCATGGAGGTCGTCGCAGTCCTGGACGGATGTACCGACGGGAGCGCCGAGGCGGTCAGAGCGCTCGACCTGCCGTTTCGCCTTGAGCTCGTCGAGCAGGATGGGCGCGGGGCGTCGGAAGCACGGAGCGTCGGCGTCAATGCCGCCCGCGAGGAGCTTGTGCTGTTCGTCGATGATGACATCGTCCTCGAGCCCAGCTGCGTCGCAGCTCACGCCGAGGCACATCGGGGAGCTGACGGGATGACTGTCTCCCTCGGGTACTGCCCACCCGTGGTCGAGGACGACTGGTGGTCGTTGACTCTTCGGGCCTGGTGGGAGGATCATTATCGTCGCAAGCGCGTCCCAGGCCACCGGTTCGGATTCACCGACCTCGTGACCGGGAACACGGCACTAACGAAGCGTGCGCTACGCGAGGCCGGTGGCTTTGATCGCACATTTCGCGGTCGCCGTGAGGACTGGGAGCTTGGGGTGCGGCTCATCGAGCACGGCGCGCGGTTCGTCCACCGTCACGATGCGGTAGGGCACCACCACCTTGACCTCGATCTGGCTCGCGCGGTGGCGCGGCAGCGCATCGAGGCCGCGGGTGACGTGGAACTCGCGCGTAAGCACCCTGAGACGGCGGTCTCCCTTCCCTTCGCGGGCTACCTCGGTAGCGGGCACTCGCCCAACTCCGAGCTCGCTGCGACCGTGGGCAAGCGTGCCGCGCGACTCGAACATCTCGGTGCCCGGCGGCCGTGGAGGCGCCTTGTAGAGCGTGCAATGCGACACAGCTATCTGCTGGGGCTCGACGACGCCGGTGGCTCACGCAGCGAGCTTGAGAGGTTGGTGGCCGCCGCGGGTGGGCCTGAAAGGCTGTTTGTCGATCTTGCCGATCCCAGGAGGCTCTCGCTTCCTGCGCTTGGTCAGATCACGCTTGAGATTGTCGAGCAAGGGTCAGTGATAGGGCAGGTTGAGCCGCGCTACCCCGGTGCTCAGTGGGACTGGCAGCACCTGATTGACCGTACCGTCAGCGCCTCAGGCCCGTCTGCGGCCGCGGCGGTCGCGGTCCTGCGCGCCCGAAAGGCAGCAAATGGCCGTTGAGCTCCTCGACCTCGACGTTGCTACGACCGCGGAGCTGCCTCCGAGCCAGCCAGGCACGCAGGTTCGCGTGCTTGTCCGTTTCGGGCCGACCCCACTCGGATACGTCGATGTCGTCGGTGACGGCCGCCCGATCGCGGTGGGTGATCTTGTCCGAAGTGCGCACGAAGCGGTCGGCCGACGGCTCTGGGCGAAGGTGCTGGCTCGTGGGCTCGTCCTCGACCAAGCAGTGGATCAGCCCAAGGCGGTGAGTGTGGTCGTCTGCACCCGCGACCGGGCAGCTCTTCTCGATGGCTGTCTCGCTGCTCTTGCTGCGCTCGAGTATCCACGGTACGAGGTGATCGTGGTTGACAATGCGCCACGCGACGATGCTGCTCGGATCGTTGCGGAGCGACGCGGGGTGAGGTACATCGTCGAGCCTCGCCCAGGACTGACCATGCGCGGAATGCAGGTCTCACTGAGGCCGCATTCGACCTCGTGGCGTACACCGATGACGACGCCCGGCCGGACCCCGGCTGGCTCCGAGCGCTCACCGGTGGTTTCTCGGCCGAGAACATCCACTGTGTCACAGGGCTCGTCGTTCCGGCCGAGCTTCAGACCGCCGCACAGCTCCTGTTCGAGGACGTGTATGGGGGGATGGGCAAGGGATTCACCCCGACCGTCTTCGCTCCCGGTGGGGCTCGCCGCTTGCGTCCTGAACGGCTTGGCGTTGGGTGCAATATGGCGTTTCGGAGAGCCGAGCTCCTTGCGCTTGGCGGGTTTGATCCGGCGCTTGATGTTGGGACGCCCACAGGCGGTGGCGGAGACCTTGACGCGTTCCAGCGTGTCCTCGAGGTCGGTGGGTCGGTTGCGTACCAACCCGACGCGATCGTGCGGCACCACCACCGACAGACAATGGAGGGGTTACGCCAGCAGCTCCACGACAACGGCTCTGCCTACGTTGCTGTCCTCACAACCGCATACGAACGAGCCGACCGAGCCGGGAAGGTTGCCGTCTTCCAGCGAGCGGTTGGCTGGGCAGCCTCGTGGCTGCTGGCGCGACCTGTCAGACGAGTCGTGGGAGGTAGGGAGCAGCTGCCCCTGCGGCTGATCGTCGCCGAGGTCGAAGGTGCCCTTCGCGGTACTCGGCTCTATCGCCGCTCACGGCATGCGGTGGCGAGCCGCCAACGTGGGTAGCCAGGCGAAGGCTGGAGTCGTGCGTGACGAGATCGATCGTCGAGCGATGACGGTGCTGTCTGGCGGTCACGGCGCGGTCGATTTCGCCTCTGGCGCCGTCCCCGCGCTTCTCCCCTTCCTTGCCGAGCGCTTTAACCTCGGCTATGCCGCTACCGCAGCCGTGATGCTTGCTGCAACGGTCTCGTCATCGCTCGTCCAGCCGGCCTTTGGTCTGCTCTCGGATAGGCACGGGGCAATCTGGCTCCTCCCGGCCGGCGTGCTCGTGGCCGGCACCGGGATCGCGCTCGCGGGCGTAGCACCCGCATACCCACTCGTGCTCGTGGCTGTCTTCGTTGCGGGAATCGGGATCGCCGCCTATCACCCCGAAGGCGCGAAGTTCGCGTCGTTCGCCAGCGGCCGAAAGCGGGCAAGCGGGATGGGGTTCTTCAACATCGGCGGCAACAGCGGCTACGCCCTTGGCCCCATCCTCATCACACCGCTGGTTCTGTGGCTCGGCCTGGCCGGAGCGGTGGTCGCAGCCGTTCCCGTGTTGCTCATTGGTGTGCTCCTCGCCTTGAGCCTGCCGGCTCTCGGCAAGCTCCATCCCGATGTGCGGGGAGCTCCGCCGGTAACCGCTGAGGATCGCCCGCGGGCGATGGCCCTCCTCGTCGGTGTGATTCTGATGCGGAGCCTGACGTGGTTCGGCTTGATCACGTTCGTTCCACTCTGGGTCATCTCGCTCGGGGGCACAAAGGCCGAAGGCAACCGGCTTCTGTCATTCATGCTCGTCGCCGGGGTGGTTGGCGCGCTCGTGCTCGGGCCGGTGGCAGACCGGTTCGGGATGCGGCGCACGCTGCTCCTAACGACCGCGCTGCTCCCACCCCTCGTACTGACTTTCATCCACGTCGGTGGCATTCTCGGGGCGCTTGCGCTCATGCTCGTCGGACTCTGTGTCGTTGGCACTTTCGGTGTCGTCATGGTGCTGAGCCAGAGCTATCTCCCGCGTCACGTCGCCCTCGCCTCGGGTCTCAACGTGGGCCTCGCCGTCGGGCTCGGCGGTGTGTGCGCAGTTGCGATTGGAGCCGTCGCCGATGCGATCGACCTCCAGACGGCTCTCACGATCACGGCGGTCTCACCGATCATCGCGACAGGACTCATCTTGTTGCTCCCGGCTGCGGCGACGCATGTTTCGGGATCGCGGGTGGTGGCAACCAGTCGAACCTTGTGAGGTCGACGTGTCCCCGGGGCCCACACGCCCCGGGGACACG
>JANNQQ010000195.1:0-10685 GCA_031400835.1 Actinomycetes bacterium
CACGCATCGTTGCGCCACTCGTCGTGCTACGCCGCGCTGACGACGACCTGCTCCTCTTGACGGAGCCTGAGCTTGGCGGAGTCGTGCGCGCGACGCTCACACGGATGCGGCTGCGCGCAAAGTGCGCGATCGAGCTGGAGGTGCATACCTCGACGCTCGTCCTTGGCAGCGACGCAGGCGGTCTTGCGTGCCACGACTTCGGCGTGCCGGCCGTCGAGCTGCTTGATCGCGAACCTCCCGTTGGCGCCGACCCGATCGAGCGCGAGGAGCTCGAGAGGTTGCGCATTCTTGCCGGAATGCCGAGGTGGGGGCACGAGCTCGACGACAGGATTCTCCCGGCCGAGGCAGGTCTCGAGAGGTACGCGATCAGCTTTACGAAGGGGTGCTACCCGGGCCAGGAGCCGATCGCCCGCCTGCATCATCGTGGGCACCCAAATCGGACGCTTCGTGTGCTCGCGGTTGACGGCTCGGCGTTGCCGGAGTATGACGCGCCGCTTGTGCTCGAAGGAAAGGTCGTCGGTCGCGTTACCAGCTCGGCGCAGGATCCTGACCGCGGGGTCATTGCGCTCGGGTATGTGCGTCGCGAGGTCCCGAGCGATGCAGCGCTGGTGCTCGCGGATGGCCGAACCGTCCGTGGACTCGGAATCTCCTGAGACCGTCGCACCGTGACACCCGAGCTCTTCATCTGGGTACGCGCGACCATCTGATCCGCAAATACCACCGCTATCGCTCCCTCTACGACGCGTCCACCCGACGGGTTCCTGCTTGGTCGCTTCCCTACCTCGCTCTGACGGCAGAGCTCATGCGGCGTCTCGAGCTTCGAGGATGACGAGCGGTGGCGATGGCGCATAGGGTGCCTTTGAAATGAGTTCATTGCCGCAGACCTTCGACGTGTACGACCTGCGGATCGAGCTCAGAGGCGACTGGCCCGAGGTTGCCGACGACGTTGCGCGCGACCTCTGGTGGTTTCGCGCTGAGGCGGGTCGTACGCCCGACGTGTGCCTGACGATCGAGCGTGGTGCGCCACAGCTCGACCGTTTCGAGGGCCTCAAGTCGTCGTTCGTTACGACACGGAACGTCGTGTACCAGGGCTCCGAGGTCACCGTCATTGAGTATTTCGGTCGCGCTGCGATTGTCATCGGCAGGGCGGGCGGCGGCGCTGTCGTCCAGGGCGATGACGTCGAGCTCGTGCGTGAGGCCGCCAATAACTTCCTCATCTCGCGGATCGGTGAGCACTTGAACGCTCGCGGGCTCGTCCGACTCCATGCGCTGGGTCTCTCAGGCAGCTCCGGTGCAACCACCGTCGTCATGCCGTCCGGAGGAGGCAAGAGCACGCTGGCGTTGCGGGCGATCGGCGACGACCGTTGTCGGATCCTCTCGGAGGATTCACCGCTCCTCGACCGCAAGGGACTCGTCTATCCGTTTCCTTTGCGGATCGGTGTCAACCCAACCGATCAGGCGCGTGTCCCTGAGGGCCATGTCGTGCGGCGGATCGAACGGATCGAGTACCACCCAAAGCTTGTGCTCGATGTCGAGGCCTGGGCCGACCGGGTCGAGCCGAGCCCACAGCCGCTGCGTCACCTCGTGATCGGTCGGCGCACCCTCGATGCCGTCGGGCGCCTCGAGCCGCTTGGAAGACGGCACGCCCTTACTCCGCTGCTGCGCGAAGCGGTCGTCGGCGTGGGTGTGTACCAGGGAATGGAGTTCGTGCTTCAGCGGGGGTGGAGCGATGTGCTCGGCAAGTCCGGCACCGCGATGCGACGTGCTGTGGTGTCCGGCGAGGCGCTGCGACGCGCGCAGGTGTGGCAGCTCCTGCTCGGCCGGGACCGCGACAGCAATTGGGACGCGCTCGCTCCGTTGCTCTACTGAGGTTCGAGGCCAGGGAGCGCGGTCACCACAGCACGTAGCGCAGCAGTGGTTCCCGCGTCAGCCGTGTGGCCGCGGAGCTGTTCAAGGGCCGCTTCGCTCACAGCACGCGCGGCCGTCGATCTCTCCGCTAGAAGCCTCGCGGTTGCCGCGAGGGTGACAGGGATCAGCGGGGCGCCGGCGGCGAAGGACTCGCGGATGAGTGCAGCCCGCGCAGCAAGCAGGAGATCGGCGATGGTCGTTTCCTGGGTGGGTCTCTGGAGCCAGGCGCGTCGCTCGGCAAGCGCGCGGCGCGTGACGTCGTTAAGGCAGAAACCTGGATGGTTCGGGAAGAAGGCCGTTTCGTGACCCGCGGCGAGCGCGAACGTCACCGGGTCGGAAAAGGTCGATTCGATGCCCCTCCGACGTGTGCGCTCCCATGTCGGCCCGGGAAAGACGAAGAGCGGACCTGACCTGAGCGCGTAGTACCCGCCACCGTCCTGAAGCATCGTTGCCCGATGAATCGCAGCGGGATCGGTTGCCTCCCAGTCGGTCTGGACGAACCACTCGTCCCCGTGGTGCGACGATACGATCCCGCGCCAGTCGCACAGGGCACGCGCGTCGGGATGAGGGGCCGGTGCTTCGATCCAGGTGGGGGTCAGCTCATCTCGGGTGCCAACGAGGCGTGCCTCGGTGAGGCCATTGGCAACGGCGAGGTGGCTGAGGATGGCAACAATCCGGTGCGAAAGCTGGGCGAGGACGGGGAGAACCTCGACGAGTCGCATCGGGGGCATCTCCGCGGCGGTTCGGTGAAGATCAAGCCCGAGACGGAACGAGTCCGCCTCCTCGGGGAGAAGCTCGATCGCCCGCTCGAGAGCCCTTGCACGTTCCGCGTGCTTCTCGCCGTGCTCGAGCAGAATCCAGATCCGCGCCGGCTCGGCGATCAACTTCGCGGACGTGTACCCACCCCGCGGGCCAAAGTCGCCCGCGCACGCCGCGAAGGCCACGCGCCACCAGTACAGAAGCTCAAGCCAGGCTGCGAGTCGGATCTGCTCGGGGCTGCGGGGCGGTTCGTCGAGAGCAAGACGACGACCCCGCAGGTGCCTCCACTGCCTGGTCGTGCTGTAGAGACCGGGGAGCTCGGTCATCCGGACGTGATCGACTCGAGCGGCGCCGTCGGAGTAGACAGCCACGCGTTTCCCCGTGTGGCTGGTCTCCGGAGGCCGAACGTGCTCGTGTTGGCTCCGGTCACGTCAGGTAGCTCGTCCGCCTCAAACACCAGGGGCCGATCGAGGAGGAGCTCAACGGCGCGCGAGGCTGTGGTGAGGCGTTGATGCCGGGCGTGGATCCGGCGAGCTGCCGCTCCAGGAGCACCGGGGTCAGGGTCACAGACAAGGAGCAGGTCAATGTCCGAGAGCCCCGGCACGAAGTCCCCCGAGGCGAGGCCCGCTCGCAGGTAGGTGGCATCGCCACGCTCCCCGTGCATGAGGTACGTGGCAGCGAGCCACGCGGCTAGGCGGTACCCGGCGAGCCAAACCCGCCGGAGCGGGGTGCGACCTGTGCGGAGGAGAAGCCGGTAGGCCGGGAGCAGGATGCGTTGCTTCACTCCCCCACTATTCCTGGTTGAGGGCGCATACTCCCTGGATGCGACGTTTGCTTGCTCTCGTCGTCATCGGCTTTGGCCTTGTTTCCGCTGGCGCAGCTGCGCGACCCGAGGTGTCTCAGCTCCTCCTTGGGGTCACCGGCGACCCCGTGCGATTCGCATCGCAGACGGGGCAGCGCCCGGCAGTGCGCAGCTTCTTCCTCGGTTGGGAACAGGGACAGACCTGGGGAAGCCGATTCCCCGTGATGCTCGCACGGATGGGACCGGTGCCCATGTTCCACATCGGGACGAAGGGGCGCACCAAGACCGAGGCAATCACCCCGCGCGGGATTGCGAACGGGTCGGGCGACGCATTCCTCGTCGCGCTCAACCAGGGAATCGCCGAGCACGGAGGCCTTGTCTACGGGCGGTTGATGGCCGAGGCGAACCACTGCGAGCGCAACTACGCGGCCTTCAGCTGTGGTGGGGGATCACGCGGCGCCGCGTACTCGCCGGACGCGCACGGCGACGCCTTTGCACGGTTCTCGGCAATCCTTCATGGCGGTACCCGTGCGGAGATCAATGCGAGGCTCACGGTCCGTGGGCTCCACCCGTACTCCGGGCCTGACCTAGCGGTGAATCCCAGCCGTCTGCTCCGGCTGATCTGGAACCCACTTGGTGGTGCCCGTCCCGCGAGCGCCGCAAACTCGTTCGAGCGGTATTACCCGGGCGATGCCGCCGTCGACCTAGTCGGCAACGACATGTATGGCGGAGTCGCTGGCTGGTCGGGACCCCAGAACGAGGCGCTCTATGCCTTCGCCCGCAGGCACAAGAAGCCGTACGCCCTCCCCGAATGGGGCCTTGAAGGCAGCGATGCGCCGGCGTTCGTCAAGTACATCTGCGACTTCGTCCGCGGGAAGCCGGCGGTCGAGCTCGCCGCCTACTACGAGTCGAAGGCCGGCTCGGCATGGGATCTCGCATCGCGGCCCCTGAGTCGCGACCGCTATCGCCGGTGTCTCACCCCGCTCGGCGCTCCTGCGCCGTGAGCGGACGGCTGGTCATGCGCCCGGCACGATTCGAACGTGCGACCTCTGCCTCCGCAGGGCAGCGCTCTATCCCCTGAGCTACGGGCGCGGGGAGTAGGAGTGTAGCGGGGGATCTGTAGGCTCGATCCGTGCCGCTTTGGTTGACCGAGCAGGACGTGGCGTCGCTCGCGACACCCGGGGATGTAGTACCCGTGATCGAGGATTGTTTCCGCCGGATGGCCGCAGGGCAGGTCGAGCTCATGCCGCGGCGGCGGTTCGCGGTCGACGGCGGCTACTTCGCTGTGATGGCAGCGGCCGACCGGGGACTCGGCGTTGCGGGGATCAAGAGCTACACCCTCGTCAACGGGAAGCTCGCGTTCGTCGTGTGCCTCTTCGACCTCGCGACCGGCGCGCTCACGGCCACGATCGCGGCGGATCGCCTCGGGCAGATCCGCACAGGTGCAGCGACCGGGGTTGCAGCGAAGCACCTTGCCCGACCAGCTGCGTCGAGCGTCGGGCTCTTCGGAGCCGGTTGGCAGGCCGAGTCGCAGCTCGCTGCGATCCGGGCGGCGGTGCCGACGGTGGAACGGGTGGTCGTCTCGAGCCGAACGCGCGAGAAGGCCGAAGCCTTCGCCGCGCGAAACGACGCCGTGGTGACTGACGATCCGGCTGAGGCGGGTGGGTGCGACATCGTCGTCACGGTGACGACGTCGAAGAGGCCAGTGCTTCAGGGTGCGTGGCTGTCTGAAGGCGCTCTCGTGTGCGCGGTCGGAGCCAACGATTCGCGGGCGCGAGAGCTTGATGACGCGGTGATCGCTCGTGCTGCCTTCATCTGCTGTGACTCGATCGAGGACGCACAGCTCGAGTCGGGCGATCTGATCGAGCCCATCGCCGCCGGGCACCTCGACTGGGGGTCGGTCAACGAGCTGCACGAGGTCGTCGCGGGGGACGTCGCCGCCCGAAGCGCCGACACCGACATCGTCCTCTTCAAGTCGAACGGAATCGCCCCGTGGGACCTCGCGCTCGCGCATGAGCTCGCGCGGCGCGCGACCGAGCGCGGGGTGGGCACGCAGGTCGAGACCTGAGGTGTAGTGCGCTAGCCCGGGTCGTATGCGCTCGCGACGTCTTTCGAGCCGCGCTCGCGCGCTCGCAGCTCGCCGTATCCGCCTGATCTGTAGGCCTCGACCGGATCGACAGCGAGGCCGAGCCCTTCGCGCATGGTTGCAAGCAGTGGGCGGACGTCCGTCTCGAATGCATCGACAAGGACGCGGTGCCCACCCAGCACGTCGCCCTCGAGTTGTGCGGCGGCGAGTTTCTTGCGATCGACGATCAGCGCCTTCGCATACGCCGTCTGGATGTTGACAACCGATTGGATCATCGCGTCGACCTTGCCCTCGACGTTGTGGGACTGGTCGATCATGAAGGCGATTCGATCCGCAGTCATCGCCGTCTGTGGATCGGCCAGCGCGGCGGTGATCTCGGACATGATCCGGAACAGTGCGAACGGATCGACCGATCCGACGATGAGGTCGTCATCGGCGTACTTCCGGTCATTGAAGTGGAAGCCGCCGAGCGCGCCGTTCTCGAGGAGAAGCGCGACGATCTGCTCGATGTTGGTGCCCTGTGCGTGGTGCCCCGTGTCGACGAGGACCTGCGCCTTCGGTCCGAGCGTCCGGCAGACGAGCGCCGCCGTTCCCCAGTCGGGCACATCCGTGCTGTAGAACGCAGGCTCGAAGAACTTGTACTCGACGAGCAGTCTCATGTTCTCCGGGAGCGCCTCGTATACGCGTTGCAGCGCCTCGATAAGACGCCGGTACCGCGCCTTTAGGTCATCCTGTCCGGCGTAGTTCGTGCCGTCGGCAAGCCAGAGGCTGATCACGGTCGAGCCGAGCGCGGTCGCGGCCTCGATGCACCCGAGGCAGTGGTCGACGGCCTGGGTGCGAACCTCGGCGTTCGGGTGGCAGAGGCTTCCGAGCCTGTAGTCGTTCTCCTGGAACAGGTTCGGGTTGATCGCTCCGATCCCAACCCCCTGCTCCTCGGCATACGCACGGAGCGCCTGCCAGTCGTCGACCCGATCCCAGGGAAGATGGAGGGCGACGGTCGGGCAGCAGCCCGTGAGGCGGTGCACGAGTGCCGCATCGTCGATGCGCTCCCAAACGGTTCGCGCAGCTCCGGGCCACGGAAAGACGTGAAACCGCGTGCCGGCGTTTCCGTAGCCCCACGAGGGGGTCTCGATCGCGAGTCCACGAAGGCCGCGAACGACATCGTCCGTCTTCATGCGGCGCAGTCTGCCGGACCGAAGCACGAATTGCGAATCGACTTTCGATTGCGCACCGAACGAAAGTAGGACGGATTCCTTGACAAGTGAGTCGGAAGTGTCGTACGGTCGCGCGATCAGCCCGCGCGCACGACGAGGTGCACTGGAATGGAGCCGATGGCGGCGTTTTCACAGCAGGAGAGGATGCAGCAGGTCATTCACCTGCTCGAATCGCGTGACTCCGTTCCGGTTTCGGAACTTTCGCAAATGTTTTCGGTCTCCGAAGTCACGGTACGGAGCGATCTCTCCGAGCTTGCGCGGCAGGGTCTCGTGGCGCGCGTGCGTGGCGGGGTTCGCGCACTGGAGCGCGGCCAGGCCGAGCTTGCGTTTGACCTGCGCCTCCGCCTTGAAGCCCAGCGCAAGCAGGCCATCGCGCGGGCGGCCTCGCTCCTCGTCGAGGAAGGCGAGGCGATCGCGCTCGATTCGAGCACGACGGCGTACTACCTCGCACTCGAGCTCCGGGCGAAGAAAGAGCTCGTCGTCATCACCAACGGACTGCTGATCGCAGCGGCACTCGCTGACGCGCCGGGCATCACGGTGCTCTTGACCGGCGGCATGCTTCGACTGCCCGCGATGTCTCTCGTCGGCGACTTCGGTGCAGACGTCCTGCGGACAACGCGGATCAACAAAGGGTTCCTCGGCGCACGGGGACTGAGCCTCGAACGAGGGCTCATGGATCTCAACCCGGACGAGGTGCGCATCAAGCAGGAGATGGCCGATGCGTGCGAGCACGTGGTCGGGATCCTTGACGGGACGAAGTGGCATCGCAGTGCGCTGCTCTCGTTTGCCGGTGTCGATCGGATCGACACGATCGTGACGGATGTCGATGCTCCCGTGGACGAGGTGGAGGCCTGGCGCAGCGCCGGGGTTGAGATCGTCATTGCCGAGTCGGGCGCTCCGGGGCGCTCTCCTATCCGGCCACGCGACCTTCGGCGGACGCCGCCACCGACGCTCGGGATCGTGCAATGACGGCAATGGCCGCTGTCGACCTCGGGGCGCAGAGCGGTCGCGTGGTGCTCGGTCGGTTCGACGGGCAGAAGCTCGCGATCTCGGAGGTCCATCGCTTTCCAAACCGTCCCTTCTACGACGGTGGTCGGCTCCAGTGGGACATCCAGGGCCTCTATCGGGATGTTCTGGACGGCCTGCGCGCCGCACGTTCCGAGGATGAGCTCTCCTCGGTCGGTGTCGACTCCTGGGGCGTGGACTTCGGCTTGATCGACGTCGACGGCCGCCTCGTCCAGAACCCCACGCACTACCGCGACGCCCGACGCGCTGCGGCCTTTGAGGGGGTGCTTGAACGCATCCCACCCCGCGAGCTCTATGAGAAGACCGGCGTCCAGCTGCTCCCGATCAACTCGCTCTTCGAGCTTGCCGCAATGGCCGAGGAAGGCGATCCGGCCCTCGAGCTCGCCGACACGCTCCTGCTAGTCCCCGACCTGCTCCATCACTGGCTCTGCGGCTCAAAGGTGAGCGAGCGCACGAACGCGACGACGACACAGTTCCTCGACGCGCACACCGGGCAGTGGGCCGAGGAGCTGCTTGAGCTGGTCGGGGCGCCAACGCGGCTGCTCACTGACCTCGTCGAGCCTTGCACAGTGCTCGGCCACGTGTCGGACGAGACAGGCGCTGACTGCGGCATCGAAGGGGTGCGCGTTGTCGCCGTCGCGACCCACGACACCGGGTCGGCGGTCGCTGCCGTGCCATTCCGGCACCTGGAATCGATCTACATCAGTGCGGGAACGTGGTCGCTTGTGGGCCTTGAGCGCGACGGCCCGCTGATCGACGATCTGGCCTACGACGCGAACCTGACCAACGAGGGCGGCGTCGGCGGTACCGTCCGGCTCCTCCGCAACGTGACGGGTCTCTGGCTGCTGGACGAATGCCGCCGGGCCTGGGCCGAAGCGGGCCACGACTGGAGCTACGACGAGCTGATTGCACTCGCGGACGCGTCACCGTCCCTCCACGCGTTCGTCGATCCCGATGACCCACGCTTTGGGCAACCAGGCGACATGCCCGAGCGGATCCGCGCCTTCTGCGCAGAGACCGACCAGGAGCCGGTCGACGATCCTGGAACCGCGGTTCGTTGCATCCTGGAGAGCCTGGCTCTCAAGCACGCCTACGCTGCAGATCTTCTCGTGACGGCTGCGGGGAGCGCGCCGCAAGAGGCACACGTCGTTGGCGGCGGCTCGCGGAACGAGCTCCTCTGCCAGTTCACCGCCGACGCACTCGGTCTCCCTGTCGTCGCCGGTCCCGAGGAGGCGACCGCTATCGGAAACCTGCTCGGGCAGGCGATGGCGGTGGGTGAGATTGCGTCACTCGAAGAGGCGCGAGACGTGGTGCGCGGTTCGTTCCCGCAGAGGGTGTACGAGCCTGCCGGGGCGTCGGAATGGCTCAACGCCCGCGAGCGCTTCGCCACCGTTGTCGATAGACGTGACCTCGGAGTGAGCGCGTGACCGGAGACGCTCAAGCGCTCGTCGGGATCGCGACACCCGCCGATCTGTGGGATGCAGCAGAGGCACCGACGAACGCGCTCGACGCCCTCGTGTACCGGTCGAACCTGCTCGGCGTCGACCGCACGGTCGCAAACCAGGGTGGCGGCAACACGTCGGCAAAGGGGATCGTTGACGATCACACCGGCCGTCCGACCAACATCCTTTGGGTCAAGGGCTCGGGAACGGATCTCGCGTCGATCACTGCGTCGGGGTTTGCTGGTCTCCGGCTCGACGACCTGCTGGAGCTCCGGTCGAGGGACGCGATGGACGACGCAGCCATGGTTGAGTATCTCCGGCACTGCGCGCTTCAGCCGGGCCAACCACGACCGTCCATCGAGACGCTCTTGCACGCCTTCATTCCGGCCGCGCACGTTGACCACACACATCCGGATGCGGTGATCGCCATGACCTCCACACCGCGCGGCCGTGACCTAGTCGCGGAGTCCTTCGGGGATGAGGTCGTGTGGCTGGACTACGAGCGTCCCGGCTTCGCGATGTCACGTCGCGTTGCCGATCTCCTCGATGCAGCACCGGCGGCCCGCGCCGTGTTTCTCGCGAAGCACGGCCTGGTCACCTGGGGTAGGACTCCCGACGAGTCCTACCGTTCGACGATCGACGTGATCTCCCGCTGTGCCGCTGCGATCGAGCGCGCCGCCGGAGGGCGCTTCGGTCTGGGTGGCCCCAAGACCGTGGAGCTCGGGGATACCGACGCAGACGCCCTCCTGCTCGCGTCGCTCCCCGCGCTCCGCGGAGCTCTTCTGACCGACGCCGACGGGCTTGTGCTCGAGGTCGATCGCAGCCCGGAGGCCGTCGCGTTTGCGTCGTCCGTTCGAGCTCCCGACGTCAGTCAGATCGGCGCTCCGTGCCCCGATCATCTGATCAACACCAAGCACAGGCCGATGCTCGTCCCGTTCGACCCGGCCACCGACGACGCAACGGCGCTGTCGGCGCTGTTCCAGAACGGTGTCGACGAGTACGCAGCGTGGTACCGCGCCTACTACACCCGGAACGTGAACGACGAAAGCCGCCCGTTTCCGATCGATCCTGCTGGGCCTCGCGTGGTTGTGGTTCCGGGGGTCGGCATCGTCACAAGCGGTGCGGACTCGACGCGGGCGCGCACGACGCGCGATCTCTACCACCGGGCGATTGCCGTCCAGGACGCGGCGGACGCTCTTGGCGGATTCACGTCGCTTACCGAGGCGGAGGCCTTCGCGATCGAGTACTGGCCGCTTGAGCGCTACAAGCTCGCACAAGCGCCGCCACGCGGTGAGCTCGCCGGGAAGATCGCGCTCGTCACTGGTGGTGCCAGTGGCATCGGCCGCGCATCGGCGCGACTCCTCGCCGCTCGCGGCGCTCACGTTGTGATTGCAGACATCAACCTCGCAGGGGCCGAGGAGGTGGCCTCGGAGCTCCAGTCGGTGTAC
>JANNQQ010000196.1:0-9251 GCA_031400835.1 Actinomycetes bacterium
AGTGGCCTCGGTCTCGCGCTGTTGCGCGCTTCGTGGATGAAATCACTGGCTCCCGCTTTGGCCGGCGGGATACTGACATTGGTTATCTCTTTGGTGGTGGGAGTCCGCCAGCCGCTACACTTGATGTTTTTCTCGCTGGCCGCGATGGCTGTCGTCACGAATCTGCAGGCCATGATTCCGTTTCTCTTGTCGAACTGGAGATTGGCCGGAGGGCATGCTTCGGACGCTCGACGCAATCCACGTCGCGGCCGCCATCGATCTCGCACCGACGGATGGGTTCGTCAGTTACGACGAGCGCCAGGCGGCTGCAGCTCGACTCGCCGGCCAGCGCACGGTCGCTCCGGGAACCTGACCAGTCTCAGGGTAAACACAGGGTCAGCATAGGGTCATTCCGGATAGTCGCAACGAACGCCAGTCGCCATCCTCAAACCATGAACACACACACCACACACACGACAGATATCCCAGACATCCGCCGCCTGCAACGCAGCCGCTCGGATCGCAAGCTTGCCGGCGTCAGCGGGGGCCTCGCTAGCTACTTCGAGATCCACCCCGCTGTCTTCCGTGTCGGCTTCGTCGTCCTCACTCTCCTCGGCGGAGCCGGAATTCTCATCTACGCCGCCGCAGCGCTGGTGATGCCCGACGAGGGCAAGGAGGACTCGGTCGCCACGGCCGCGCTGCGCAACAGGCGAGATCGCCCCTGGCCTTTGATCGGGCTTGGCCTCCTCGCGGTGGCAGGTGCTGCCCTCCTCTCGCGGGCCACGCTCTGGCCTCAAGGCGACGCCTGGTTCCTCTTCCTGATCGCAGGTGCCGTGATCCTCTGGATCACACGCCACCCTCCCGCCGACCCCGCGCTAGACACGGCGGAGCTCGCCGCACAGGACTCCCGACGCGTCCGTCGCGCGGCGGGCGGGCTCGGCATCGCCCTCGCGTTATTCGTTGTCCTGATGCTTGTTGCCTCCGCCGTCGTCGCCACCGTGTTCAACGTGCACGTCAGCCGCGGCATCGGCGAGCGCTCCTACTCCGTCACGAACGTCGAAGCCTTGCGCAGCGAGTATCAGCTGGGCATCGGGTCACTCGACCTCGACCTCGGCGCACTGAAGCTGCCTCTGGGCGAGACGCACGTCGATGCAAGCGTCGACATCGGCGAGCTGCGCGTGATCGTCCCTCATGACGTAGCGCTTCGGATACACGGGACGGCGAAGGCGGGCGAGGTCGATCTCCCTGGCTCGATCAGCGGGGACGGCCGCAATGTCGAGAGCGACCTGGTCGAAACCGGAGTGCGCGTGCTCGTGCTCGACGCCCACGCCGGCCTGGGCTCTGTGAAGGTCGAACGCGCCGTACGATGAGCCGGCATGCCGCTTCCTACCTTCGCGCCCTCCAACTCTGACGAGCGGGTGATCGCAGGGGTCTGCGCGGGCATCGCGCAGACCCTCGCGGTCGACGTGACTCTCGTTCGGCTCGTCTTCGCGCTACTGGCACTCGCCGGTGGCGCGGGGATCGTGTTGTACCTGGCGCTCTGGGCGTACTCTCGGAGGACGCGCGCATGGCTCGCCGCAGTCCTGGCGGTCGTTTCCGGTTCGCTGCTGCTCGGCGCCCTCGGTCTCTCCGACCGGTCCGTGGTCGGGATCGCCCTGGCCGCAGCCGGGCTCGCGCTCGCGTGGCGCCAGGGCGGCAGCTTCCGGCCGGACGCACCGCTTTCCTACGGCGGGATCGCACTCGCCGCGGTTGGTGCGGTCGTGCTCCTTTCGGGCGAAGGTGCGTCCTCGACGCTCCTCACGCCCGGAGCCGTAGCCGGGGCGTTGCTGCTCATCGCCGGGCCGTGGGTGTGGCGACTTGCGCTCGACCGCGACGCCGAGCGCACCGCGCGGATCCGCAGCGACGAGCGCTCCGACGTCGCCGCGCGCGTGCACGACTCGGTGCTGCAGACACTCGCGCTGATCCAGCGCCACGCAGCGGAGCCTCGCCGAGTGGCGTCGCTGGCACGGCGCCAGGAGCGCGAGCTGCGCGGCTGGTTGTACAACGACCAGCCGATCGGCGACGACAACGCATCGCTCGTGGCGGCGCTCTCGAAGGCGGCGGGCGACGTCGAGGAGCTTCAGGGCGTGCGCGTTGAGCTCGCAAGTGCGGGCGACTGCCCCGTCGATACCTCCGTCGGCGCGGTGGTGCTCGCAGCGCGCGAGGCGATGACGAACGCCGCCAAGTTCGCAGGCGTCGAGGAGATCGACGTCTACGCCGAGGTCACCGACGAAGCGGTCTCCGTCTTCGTGCGCGACCGCGGGTCGGGGTTCGACCGCGCCGCTGTGCCGGCCGACCGCCGCGGCCTGGTCGAGTCGATCGAAGGGCGGCTCGAGCGGGCCGGCGGTCGTGCGACCATTGTGACGAGCCCTGGGAATGGCACCGAGGTAGAGCTGCACGTGACGCGGAGGGCGTCGTGAAGCGTCGCGTGGTACTGGTCGACGACCACGACCTCTTTCTCGCCGGCGTGCGTGCCGAGCTTGGCGAAGCCGTGGACGTGGTCGGGCAGGCGGGAAGCGTGGCCGCTGCGGTGCCGTTGATCAAGGAGCTCGACCCCGACGTCGTCCTACTCGACGTGCACCTCCCCGACGGCAGCGGCGATGCGATCATCAACGCGGTCGCGTCCGAGCGGCCCGGCGTGAAGTTCCTCGCGCTCTCTGTGTCAGATGCAGCCGAGGATGTGATCGCGGTGATCAGGGCCGGCGCCCGCGGCTACGTGACGAAGACGATCTCCGGCGAGGAGCTCAAGGCCGCGATCGAGCAGGTAGCGAACGGCGATGCCGTCTTCTCACCGCGGCTTGCAGGCTTCGTGCTGGACGCCTTCCGCGCCGGCGATCGGGTTGGAGGAGACGCCGACCTCGACGAGCTGACCCCGCGCGAGCGCGAGGTGCTGCAGCTGATCGCGCGGGGCTACATGTACAAGGAGATCGCCGCCCGTCTGCACCTATCGGTGAAGACGGTCGAGAGCCACGTTTCGAACGTGCTGCGGAAGTTGCAGCTGTCGACGAGGCACGAGTTGGCGCGGTGGGCGACCGAGCACCGGCTGATCTAACTCCGGTCTCGAGGAACGCGTCAGGCGAGCGCGTCCAGGTCGAGCCCTGCGAGGTCGTTAAACGGCAGGACAGAGATCGCGCCGAATGACTTGTCCGCGGAGACAAGCGCGACGGAACGACGCCGCAGTGCTGTGGCGGCAAGGACAGCGTCGAAGGCGCCGATCTCGTCATGCGTTCGGAAGAGTCGCATCCCCTCGCGCAGATCCTCCTCGCCGACCTCGATGAGCGGAGCGAGAAGGTCCGCGTACAGCTCGGTGAGCCGAGCGGCGTCGTCCCGATCGCGGCGACGCGCACGGACGTGTGCGAATTCCTGGAGCACCTCCGGCGTCGTCGTCGCGCGGATACGACCCGAGGCAACCGCCTCGAGGAGCGCAGCAGCCGGTTCGCGCAAGGCGTGGTTGTCACCGACCGCGTAGACGAGCACCGTCGTGTCCAGAACGACGCTCAACCGCGACGACCACGAAGCTCATCGAGCTCGCGGCGCAGCTCGGTCGGCTTCGGGACAGCCATCGTGCTCGCCCCGAAGATCCCCCGAACGGCCTCCTCACGCTCCGCGGTGCCGAGCGGCACGGCACGGTCGAGAGCCTCCCGCACCGCAGCGCCGACAGAAAGCTTGCGCTCGGCCGCATAGGCGGCGAGCCGCGCGTACTGGCGGTCATCGAGAAGGATCTGGAGTCGCCGGGTCAACATGTGCATACAGTAGCATGTGTAGGTTAATCGGATGCCGGGACTCTACGCGCGCTCGACGGTGACAGCCGTTCCGTAGGCGGCCACTTCGGTCATGTTCGAGCCGAGCTCGTTGCAGTCGAAGCGCATCGCAATTACCGCGTTAGCGCCTTTGTCGAGGGCCGCCTGCCGGAGCCGCTCGACCGCCTGGAGACGGCTGTCGCCCAGCATCTTCGTGTAGCCCTTCACCTCACCTCCGATGAGGCCCTTCAGGCTGGCGCCGATGTCGCTGCCGATGTTCCGGCTCCGCACGGTCAGCCCAAACACCTCGCCGTACACGTGCGTCACCTGGTAGCCCGGCAGGTCGTTCATGGTCGTGACAACGATCTCCGTCATGGCGAGCTCACTCCTTCTGGTCGAGGATCCGAAGGTGCGAGCCTACTTCGAGCAGGGCGCGTGGTTCGCCCCACGCGGTTCGGTACTCATTGTATTAAGTAATTTTACTCAGTATATTGAGCAAATGAAGAAGTTCTCCCGCCCTGCGCTCGAAGGTCTCGTCCGCCGCTGGAGCGAGCCGCGCCGCTTAATCCAGGTGCTCGCAGGCCCTCGCCAAGTCGGCAAGTCGACGCTCGCCTCGCAGGCGCTCGAGCTCATCGACTTGCCGTCCAGGTACGCCTCAGCCGATGACGTCGCCGGCCGGGATCGGGACTGGATTGTCGAGCAGTGGGAGATCGCACGCGCGCTCGCAACGGAGAATCGTCGCCGGGGCGCACTTCTCGTCCTGGACGAGGTGCAGAAGGCTCCCGGGTGGTCGGAAACCGTCAAGCGCTGCTGGGACGAGGACACGCGCTCGGGTTTGCGCCTTCGCATCGCGCTTCTGGGCTCATCGCCCCTGCTGCTCGGTCGGGGGTTGACCGAAAGCCTCGCAGGACGATTCGAGACAACCCGCGTCGCCCAGTGGAGCTACGCAGAGATGCACGCTGCCTTCGGCTGGCCCCTCGAGCGGTACCTGTTCTTCGGCGGCTACCCAGGCGCCGCGCCGCTCGTCGCGGACGAAGCGCGTTGGCGACAGTACGTCGTCGACTCGCTGATCGAGACATCCGTCTCGCGAGACATCCTCCTTCTGACGCGTGTCGACAAGCCAGCTCTGCTGCGTCAGCTCTTCGGGCTCGCCTGCGCATACTCCGGCCAGGTGCTGTCGTACACCAAGATGCTGGGGCAACTGCAAGACGCCGGCAACACCACGACACTCGCCCACTACCTCGAGCTGCTCCAGGGCGCCGGGCTTGTCACGGGGCTTCAGAAGTTCTCCGGGTCGGATGCCCGACAGCGGGGATCGAGCCCGAAGCTTCTGGCCCTCGACACGGGGCTCATGAGCGCCATGGGCAACGGGACGTTCTCTGAGGTCAGGGGCGATGGCGCCGCGTGGGGTCGCCTCGTCGAGACAGCGGTCGGGGGCCATCTCGCTCGAGCCGGCCTCGCCGTCACCTGGTGGAGAGAGGGAAATCGCGAGGTCGACTACGTCGTCCAGCGTGGCGGTCGCGTCACCGCAATCGAGGTCAAGAGCGGAACACGAGCGACATCACTTCCGGGCTTGGCTGCATTCGCCGACCGCTATAGCCCCGACCGTCGACTCGTGATCGGCGCCGACGGCGTGGCACTCGAGGAGTTCTTCGGATCTCCAGCCGAGCGTTGGCTTGCGTAGCGACAGCTGGCAATCTAGGCGACCCGGCGCCGGTTGATCAAGCCGCTCGCCCGAGCAGATCACCCCTTCAATCGCGCTGGCCGCAAGAACACGGCGCTGCAAGCGACAGCCCCGGCTTCCTGCGATCGAGCGAGCTCTGCCAACCCACGCACCATTTCGCCGATGACGCCAGGCCGAGCGCGATCGAAGGCGGGACGGAGCGCAAACACCACGCCGCAGTGCGGCTCACCTCTTCCTGCCGCATCGGCGACGAGCCGGGCGAAGTCGCCGACGTTGTCCGTGACGATCGTGCGGCCGTCCACCTGCGCGCGAGCGAACACCTCGTCGTCCGGAACGCCGCGGTAGCGGCGCGGGAGCTCCGTTGCCGCGACGACATCGAGCCCGCGCCGGCGTAGCTGTTGCGCGATCTCGGCCGACCACATCTCGTTGAGAAGGAACCGCGTACCTACCTCCGGTGCCACGAAGGGTTCTACGGAGTCGCCGCCCGGACAAGCCGAGCAGCGAGATCGACTTCCTCGGCGATCCGAGCCTCGACCTCGTCAGGAAACGCGGCGCTGTAGGCGAGCGCTACCCGCACCTGCTCTTCTCCGAGGTCGGTTGTCGCGAGGACGTGTTTCACCGGATCGGTGTTTCCCGCTTCCTTCGCAGCCTGAACGTCCCGGACGATCTCCCATACGTCGGGACCGCCAACCACTCCGGCTCGACGACCAGCAGGCCCGGAGCGAAAGACGATCCCAGGTAGCTCCTCGGCCCGAACCGCCTCCTCGAGGAAACGCTCGACGAGCTGCGAGACGGGGATGCTCTCTCGACCGCTCAGACGCTTGAGGCGCGTTAGGAGGGCGCTGTCGAGACGGGCCGAGAACGGGGTGGAAGCCATAGTGCGAGTGTAACACGTTGTATTCCAATGTCCTACAGGGACATGCTCACGAGGTACACGGTGGCGAGGTGCTCCCTGCAAGGCCCCGGAGACAATGGGGGCGACCCCAGCACTCGCTGTCGTCCTTAACTCTGTTTTTGTCGACATCTTCGACATAAACACCTATCTTAAGCGTTGCTTTGTCAACACCACGAGACGATATGTCTGAAAATGTCAACCGGATCGGTCTCCCGGCGGAAGCGATTTTTGGCGTCGATGCGTCGCTACGCAGCGCTGCGAGCGCGGCCGTGCGCCGTGGCAGCCTCCGTAGGATCCTCCGCGGGGTCTACACCCGGGATCTCGAGACACCGCTCGACGTTCTCGTCCGGACACGGCTGCTGGAGGTCGTCGCGGCCGTCAGACCAGGAGCGCTGATCGCCGACCGCTCAGCGACCCTCGGGGGTCGACCTACCGGCGACAACCTCCTCTTCCTTGTCCACGAACGGAAGCAGGACGTGAGTCTGCCGGGCGGGATCGTCCTTCGCGCTCGTCGTGGGATCGGCCCCCTGCCCTCCGATCTCCCGCTTCCGCACGGTCTGTTCATGAGCGGTGAGGCCCGCTGCGCACTCGAGAACACCGTGGTAAGCCGTTCACGCGGTGGCAGAACCGCAAGGACACTCTCACGACACGAGCTCGAGGTGTGGCTCGATCGCCAGGTAAGCCGCGGGGGGGACGCGTGGGCTCGCAGATTGCGTGACGAGCTCAAAGAGCTTGCACGTGTTCTTGGGCTCGAGCGCGAAGCCGAGAGCCTCGACGGTCTCATTGGCGCGCTGCTCGGTTCGCGAAAGGTGCCTGTCGTATCAGCCGAGCTCTCCGCTCGGATGCGGGGGGCGGGCTTCGATTCGGATCGTGTATCCACGTTCGATCGGCTACTCACTCACCTGCTGACGACTGCACCTCCCGTCCCACGCCCTTCTGGACGTGGAACGCGGGAGACCGTTCTGCCGTTCGTCGAGGCGTACTTCTCGAACTTCATCGAGGGAACCGAGTTCGCGTTCGATGAAGCGGCCACGATCGTCTACGACGGGCGAGAGCCTGAAGCGCGTCCTGCTGACGCGCACGACATCCGTGGCACGTTCGCGATCGTCGACGACGACAACGAGATGCTACGGACACCGGCAAGCGGTGATGATCTCATCGAGCTCTTGAAACGCAGGCACGCGGTGCTTATGGCGGGGCGACCCGACAAAGGGCCGGGAGAGTTCAAGAGCGTCGCCAACCAAGCGGGCTCCACTTTGTTCGTGGCGCCGCGACTCGTTCGGGGCACGCTCGCTGCAGGGTTCGAACGGTACGCCCAACTTGACGATCCGTTTGCGCGCGCGGCGTTCATGATGTTCCTCGTATCGGAGATCCACCCCTTCGACGACGGCAACGGCCGCATCGCTCGCGTCATGATGAACGCAGAGCTCGTGGCTGCCGACCAGACGCGAATCGTGATCCCTACCGTCTACCGCACCAACTACCTGATGGCGTTGAAAGGACTAACCCAGAACGCCAACGCGCGGAGCTACGTCGCGATGCTCGACTTCGCGCAGCGGTATACGGCGCAACTCGACTGCTCCACCCTTGCCACCGCGCAACGGGTTCTCAACGAGACGAACGCATTCGTCGACGCGGTGGAGGCAGAGAGCCAGGGAATCAGGCTGACGCTACCCTCGGCGCTCGACCCTGCCATGCCTTAAGACGACCGTCTGGTTGGCGGGAATCGCAGAGTTCGCTATCCCTGTTCAGGACGCCGCATCGGCCAGCAACCTGTCTTGCCGCGGCCTGAACAGAGCTGGCCAGACCGCAGCCGTAGTCGAGCTCGGGCCTGGTCAGCCGACGCAGTTCGCGATCGCGGTGACGGCTGGTCCGAGGTCGAGTGGGCTACCGGTGCCGTTGCGATTGGTGCGCGGATTGATCGTGTACCCGCGACTGCTGTTCGAGGCGACGATCGCTTCGAAGTTTCCGGGTGGCGGCCGTGGTGGTGCGGCCGATTGGACGAGGCCGTATCGATTGCGGAAGCGAAGCCCACCGGCGCCGTCGTGCTCGGTGGTGTAACCGCCTTCGTGCACCAAGCGGTGGTGGTTGAAGCACAGCAGCACGAGGTTGTCGAGGCTCGTCTCCCCACCGTGTGCCCAGTGGGTGCGGTGGTGCGCTTGGAGGTGGCGTTGGCGTTCGCAGCCGGGGAAGCAACAGACGTCGCCATCCCGCGCCTCGAGGAGCCGACGGAGTGTCGGCGGAACCGTCCGCCGCGCACGCCCCAGACTCACCGGGACGCCGTCTCGCTCGACCTGCGTCACAACCTCTGCGTCGCAGCCGAGTCGGCGGGCGGTCTCGGTGGAGATGATCGGGCCGTCCTCAAGCTCGGAGCGCCCCGCACCGTTCGATGTCAGCGAGGCAGCGTCGACGTGGACGACGAGTCGCGTGCGATCACTCCGCGCCTCGTCGCTCGCGGCCAAGGACGCCTCGGCGAGGTGAAGCAGCGCCTCGACACGCGCCGGCCGCGGCGTATCAGCCACGACAGCGTGCAGTGCGGCAGCGTCGACCGTCGTCTCGCCTGTTCGAGCCTGCTCTGTCGCGGCGGCTTGCTCTTCGCGACGGCGCTCGAGGACGCCCTCACGTGCGGCGTCGAGCGCCTTGATGAGGAGTGTGCCGTCCTCGGCGGCGAGTCGCGCGCGTAGAAACAGGGTGCCGTCGTCGTCGATGTAGTAGTTGACGTACTCAAGCTCGTGCGCGTTGTGTGCGTCACGCTCCGCGATCCGACGAAACGCCCGCAGAGCGCGTTCAAGCTGCGATGCCGTCAACACGCTGGCGAGCTCGAGCAGCCGTTCCTCCGACGATGCGGTCGCGATCTTCGTCAGCGCACGCACCTTCGTGAAGGTGAGCTCCCCCCGGGCGAACGCCGCCCGGG
>JANNQQ010000197.1:0-23004 GCA_031400835.1 Actinomycetes bacterium
CGCAGATCGTGCGAGACCCGATCGTTGTCGAGCAGTGTGTTGTCGACGTCGAAGAAGGTGACGAGTTGCATCGATAGATCGTCGCTAGTTCTCTCTCGAAGCGCTCGCTACAAACTGGCGCCACGCCGCGAGGACACCCGCAATCTCCGTGAACGCAAGCTCATCTGGGCCTGGCAGAGCGTCCGGCTCGAACCAGGCAAGCTCGGAGACGTCATCCGCGGCGGCGAGGACGCCGCCTGTCGTCCGCGCGACCCAAAAGAGGTTGAGCGTGCTGATCGCGGCCTCGCCGTCGCCGTAGCAATCAATCCATGTTCCGAGGAATCCGGTCGGCTCGATCTCAAGGCCGGTCTCCTCGCGCACCTCGCGACGGAGCCCCACGAGCGGATCCTCACCCTCGTGGAGAAACCCGCCGATCGTGTCCCAGCGCCCGAGAAACGGTTCGATCGCGCGCCGGCCGAGGAGCAAGCGGCCACCGTCATCCTCGATCAGCGCCGAAGCGGTTGGTGCGGAGTTCGCGTAGTAATGCGACCGGCACGCCAGGCAATGGAGCCCCCCGTCAGCCCGTTCGAGGCGGCTTGCGCAACGCGGGCACGTCGTCCATCCGTGGTGCTCACCCATCGACGCAACGTAGCGGCAGCCGCAAACCGGTGCCTGGAGCGTCCGGAGCCGCAGCACCACTACCTTCGACGAGCCGCCGAACCCTCGCCTGACCGCTCGACCGATACCCCGACACCGGCTCACTCAAGCGAGCTCGTCGAGCACAGCGTCCGAGAGAGCTGGCCAGGCTCTCTTTGCCCACTCACCGAACGGCGTGGTCGTAAGCGCAGCGCACGCGACCTCTCGCACCGGATCGATCCAGAGAAACGTGCCGCTCCCGCCGAAGTGACCAAACGTCTGGGGCGATGTCCGTGCGCCCGACCAGTGCGGCTCCTTGGTTCCACGGAGCTCGACCCCGAGCCCCCAGTCGAGCGGAGAGAACCGGCCGAAGTCGGGCAGCACCCCGTCGAGGCCTGGAAACTGCACAGTGACCATCTCGGCAAGGGTCTCGGGTGCAACAAGCGTTGGCCGGAGAAACTCTCGGCCAAGCGCAAGTACATCGTCGAGGCAGGCGTGCATCCCTGCTCCCGGGTGCCCATCGGGGTCGAGCGTTAGCCCAAGCGGTACGCAGACAGCCTCCTCGACGTAGTCGACGAAGGAGATCTCCGAAGCCGCCTGGAGGTGTGCCGCGAGAACGACGAAGCCCTCGTTCGAGTAGACCCGCCGCTGGCCAGGTCGCGCAATCGCGATGTGCCCCTCGAACGGCAAGCCTGAGGAGTGAGAGAGCAGGTGGCGAACCGTTGAACCGGGAGGGCCGGCTGGCTCGTCGAGGTCGATCACGCCCTCCTCGGCAGCGATCAGCACCGCGAGCGCTGTCACCGGCTTCGAGACAGATGCGAGCCGGACGGCTCGCGTTGCCTCGCCGCGCGTCGCAACAACCGCGGCTGCACGCGTCACGCCGGCCGCGGCAAACTCCAGCTCCCACCCGTCGATCTGTCGTAACGCCTCCATCTGAGGCGATACTAGGGGTGTGAAGAGGATCCTCGTCAGCGGTCATTCCCCCTATGAACGCGTGGCCGGCTTCTCGCGGGCCGTCGTCGCTGGTGACCGCGTTCACGTCGCCGGCACGGCGCCGATCCCCGGCGACGGGAGCCCCACCCCGGCGGCCGCCTACGACCAGGCAGCTCTCTGCCTGGCAATCATCGGCGAGGCGCTCCAACGCGCGGGCTCGGGGCTCGAGCACGTCGTGCGAACGAACATCTACATCACGGATCCGGCGCACTGGCCCGAGGTCTCGCGGGCGCACGGCGACGTTTTCCGCGACGTGCGGCCGGCAGCAACCTGTGTCATTGCACAGCTCCTGGATTCCAGCTGGGTGGTGGAGATCGAAGCCGAAGCGGTGCTCCCGTGACGAAGCACACCGCAGTGCCCGCCTCGATCACAGGTGACCCCACCCGTCACCACGGCAGCGTCGACGACCACCGTTTCGGAAGCAGCGCGCCGTACACGCTCGGTGTCGAGGAGGAGTACATGCTCCTCGACCCCACAAGCTTCGATCTCGTCCAGCACATCGACACCGTTCTTGCAGCGGTCGCCGGGCACGAACTGGAGTCGCGAATCACCTCCGAGCTCATGCAATCCGTGCTCGAGATCGCGACGCCGATCTGTGGGACCGCCAGCGATGTGATGCGCGAGCTTACGACCTTGCGCGGCTACGTCTGCGCGACCGCCCGCGAGACCGGGTTGCGGGTCGGCTCGGCCGGGACACACCCCTTCAGCCTGTTCGAGAGCCAGCGGATCACCGCGAAGGATCGCTACCACGCGCTCGTCGACCAGCTGCAGTACATCGCGCGCCGTGAGCTGATCTTCGGCATGCACATCCACGTCGCGATCGACGACGCCGAGAAGGCGATCCAGGTGATGAACGGCCTCCTCCCTCAGCTCGCACCCCTGCTCGCGCTCTCGGCGAGCTCGCCGTTCTGGCGTGGCGAGCCGACCGGCCTCGCGTCCAGCCGACAAATGGTGTTCTCCGCCTTCCCACGCTCCGGCCCGCCGCCACGGTTTCGCGACTATGCCGACTACTCAGCCGTGGTCGGCCAGCTCGAACGGACGGGCTGCATCGCCGACTACACGCACATCTGGTGGGATATCCGCCCGCACCCCCGCTGGGGAACCATCGAGATCAGGATCTGCGACGCGGTGACCCGGATCGAGGACGCGGTTGCGATCGCGGCCTACTGCCAGGCGCTCGTCAAGCACCTGTGCGAACGGTACGAGGCAGGCGAGAAGATCCCCTCGTTCCACCGGATCCTCACGAGTGAGAACAAGTGGCTCGCGGCCCGCTATGGCCTAGAGGCGCCTGTGATGGATCTTGCGACCGACCGGCGGAACCGCGTCCCGATCGCGCAGCTTGTCAAGCGAACGCTTCGCGAGATCGAGCCGCACGCGCGCGAGCTCGGCTCGGAGCGCGAGCTCGAGGGAATCACCGCGATCCTCGACCGCGGGAACTCCGCCGAACGTCAGCTTCGCATCTGGAACGCAAACCGTGACATCACCGAGGTCGTGGGCGCGATTGCTGACGCAACCGAGCTCACTCCGTAATCACCTGACGACAACACAGGCGTCGTGGGCGGACTTCGCCACCCGCAGTACCTGTTCGCCTGGCCTGCGGGTCGTCACCCCGTAGAGTGCGCGCAATGCTCGACCGTGGAGATCCAGTCCCGCCTGCGACCGTCTGGACGAGCGCGCTCGACGAGCCACGCCCAATCGCCGACGTCATCGCGGGAGACGGGTTCGCACTTGTCTGCTTCTATCCGTTCGACTGGTCGCCAGGCTGAACGAATGAGTTCAGGCACCTGCGTGACAGGGCCACCGACCTTGCCGTCGCGGGGATCCGATTGTTCGGCTGCTCGCTTGATTCGCCCTGGTCGAACCGCGCGTTCGCAGACTCACTCGGCATCGGGGGGATCGTCACGATGCTCTCCGACTCACTCGGCGAGGCGGCGGCTGGCTTCGGAGTTCTGAGCGAATCCAACGGCATACCGAAGGCCAATCGCAGCGCCTTTCTCGTACGAGGCGGTACGGTCGTCGCGTCGTGGATGCTGGGAAGCGAACTGCCGGACGTCGACGCGGTCATCGCGGCTGCGTCATCCTCCTCGGACTAGCCCTGTATCTCGGCTGCGCGTTGTGGGCCACCTGGCCTGCGACGCGCAGCGCCGACAGCGGCTACCTCGCACTCCCCGCCGCAGGTCACGGTGAGGCCGCCGCAGGCGATCATCTCCAGCTCGGCTGGGCATTCTGGCTTGTGGGACACCAGCTCGAGCAAGGAGCGTCGCCCTTCACCGACCCGTACTCGCTTCGCCCCGAAGCGAAGGCGCCGCCGAACCTGCAGGGCTGGCTCTTCGGTCTTCCGTACTGGCCATTGTCGCGCGCGCTCGACGACGTGTGGGCCTACAACCTCATCGTCTGGTTCTCGTTCATCCTCGCTGGCGGGTTCACCGCGCTGTGGCTGCGCTCGCTCGGGATACGCAACGGCGTCGCGCTGCTTGGAGGCGTTGTGTTCGCGCTGGCTCCCTATCGCGTCGGCCAGTCCACTGGCCACCTGCTCGGCCTCGTCTCGTTTCTCCTCCCGGCCGCGCTGCTGGCACTTGAGCGCCGACGCCTTGTCTTGGCGGCGCTCGTTCTCCTTGCGATCCCGCTCTCGGGCCAGCTCCATCTGGCGCTTGGATTGGCGCCGCTCGTGCTCGGTTACGCGTGGGCGCGCCTCCCTCGATCGCTATGGCCGCGCGCGGGTCTGGCGGTTGTCCCGGCGCTCGCCGCAGGCCTTGTTGTTGGCGCCACCGTCGTCGCAGGCTCTATTGGAACGCACCGCTCATTTGCCCAGGTCGAGACCTACTCGGCACACGTCTCGGACTTCTTCGCTCGCAACACCGACGCAGGGATCGAACGGTTCATCTTCATCGGCTGGCTTACTCCGCTGCTGGCCCTGGCCGGACTGGCCGTCGCCGTTCGTTCGAAGCGCCGCGGGCTTGCCGTCTTCCTTGGTCTAGCGACGCTCGTTCCGAGCCTGCTCGCGCTCGGTGCGACGCTACCGGGCTACCGGCAGCTCTGGAGCGTCGTTCCTGGCCTTGGAACCACGCGCGTCCCGGAGCGGCTCCTGCCCATCGCGTGCCTTGCGATGGCTGCACTCGTGGCGATCGCGTTCGACGCGACCCAGAGACAGTTTGCAACGATCAGTTGCAAACTTGCGTTGGGCGCCGCGCTTTTCCTCATTGCGGTCGATCTGCGTGTACCCGTCTTCGGCGCAGTGACCCCCGATCGCCCAAACGCCGCCTACACGGCGATGAGAGGCGACGGGAGACTGCTTGAGCTTCCGATCTTCCAACCGGGCGTCCACTACGGGTCGGTGTATCTCGCCTATGCGCGCCAGAGCCCACGCGAGCGGCCACAGGGCTACTCCACGCTCGCTCCTCGGGCCGCGGACACGTGGGCACGAGCACATGGCGGTCTCTCGTGCGGCCGCGGCGTTGTTCCTACGGGAATCGAATGGGTTGCCATCCATCGCGGCATGTACGCGCAGAGCGGAACCTTTAGCGCCGACTGCGCCGACCGAGCAAAAGCCGCCCTCACTGCACACGGTTGGCGCTTCATCAAGAGCGATGGCGCGATCGCGCTCTATGCAGTGCCTGAGTGATTTCGGCTAGGCGAAAGCGCCCTTACATGCCCATGGCGTGGTACCCGGCATCGACGTAGAGCGTCGTGCCGGTGACGTTGCGGCCATCGCCTGAGAGGAGATAGGCCGCGGCCGCGCCACAGTCCTCGGCGTCGAGTTGTCGGTGGAGCGGAGCCCGCTCCTCGAACATCTCCTCCATCGTCGTGAAGTTTGCGATCGAGCGGGCTGCGAGCGTCCTGACAGGGCCAGCCGAGATCGCGTTGATCCTGATGTCCGCCTTTCCGAGATCCCAGGCGAGGTACCGCATGGACATGTCGAGCGTCGCTTTCGCGACGCCCATGACGGTGTAGTGCGGGACAGCGCGGACACCACCGAGGTAGGTCATGGTCACGATCGATCCACCTCCGCGCTCCTTCATCAGCGGCTCAGCCCTACGCGCCGCCGTGACGAGCGAGTACGCGGAGATATCGAGCGCCATCCAGTAACGATCGCGTGGCGTGTCGATGAACCGGCCCTCGAGATCCTCGGCTGCTGCGAAGGCGACCGAGTGGACAAGGTGATCAAGGCCACCGCCGAATGCTTCGGCTGTGGTGGCGAAGACCCGGTCGAGATCCTCCTCCGAGCGGACGTCGCACTCGCCGACGACGACACCGTCAATCGACGCGGCGAGGTCGCGTACCGTCTTCTCGATACGCTCGCCCTGAAAGGTGAATGCAAGCTTCGCCCCTTCGGCGTGGAGGCGCTGCGCGATCGCCCATGCGATCGAGCGCTTGTTGGCGACTCCCATCACGAGCGCCTGCTTACCCTCGAACCTCCCAGCCATTCCGGCGATCCTACCGGGACGCCCGGGCGACCGTCTACGGCGGTCCGCGGCCGGCGCGCTCGACCTGAAGGCGTGCGCTCTCGAGCACCCGCAGGACGGCGCGTGCGTGCGTCAAGACGATCTCGCCTGCCGGCGTGATTCGCACGCTACGCCCGCCACGCCCGCGGTGGACAAGGGATGCGCCGACCACCGCCTCGAGCTGCGCAATCTGGTGACTCACGGTGGAGCGCGAGTAACCGAGCCGACGCGCGGCGCGGCCGAAGCTCCGCTCCTCGGCTACCGCGATGAGCGCCGCCAGCACGCGGGCCGGGAGTCCCATCCAGCTTGTCCGCTCGACGGGAAGCGGCTTTAGGCGCTCGATCTCGGCGAGGTGATGGGCGTGTGGGTCAACACGCGGCAGCTCGAGGACCTCGAGCCCGGCGGCTACAGAGCCGAACGGGATCGGAGAATTTCTTTGGAGTGGGCCGACGCCCATCGCTGGACGCTACTCCACCGCACGGCCGGACGGAAGGCCCGTGGCAGGAGCTGGCCACTCCGCCACGGGCCTGGCTGTCACCGTCGCCGCCGCGCCACCCGACCTTGGGCAAGCGCGGCGTGATGATCGGCGCCACGGGATCGCAGCGATCACCAAATGTCGCTCCGAGGAGCGACCACTAGCGGATCCGAACAAGGGACAGATCCGCAGCCTGGAAGACAGGGTGGAACGCGTAGCCGGTGATCCGTCCGGAGACGAACTCTCTCACGTTCGGAACAAGGATTGGTGCGATCGGTGCAGCCTCCCGCATGACATCGACATCGAGCTGTCCGAAGGCGGCATACCGTGCGTCACCGCGCAGCCGCTCGGCCGTTGCCATCCTGCGGTTGAAGACAGCATCGTCGAAGTATGAGTAGTTGCTGTTGTTGGATTCCTGGATCAGCGTTCCGTCAAGCAGCGGGTTGATGAAGACCGCAGGATCCGGATAGTCCGAGCCCCATGAGATCAAGAAGGCGTCGAAGTCGGCGCCCTTCTGGCCCGCGCTCTTGATCGCGACACCGAACGGCTCGGGCCGAAGCTTTACCTTGATCCCGATCTGGGCCAGGTTGTATTGGATCACCGCGGCCCGGGCGGTCGCCGACAGGCTCGTCGTGTGGAGGAGTGTTATCTCACCGCTGATGCCGGGGGAGACCTTGAGTGCCATCGCCGGATTTGCGCCCTTGATCGCATAGAGATGCGCGTCCCGGAATCCGGGGAGGCTGGGTGGCAGGATCTGATCGGTGCGGGTGCCTGCGAGCTTGCCGCCCACACGCACAAGCGCCGGCCGATCGATGGCCCAGTTGACGGCCTTGCGGTGAGACGGGTCGGAGAAGAACGGTCGCGCGGTGTTGAGCGCCAGGTAGGTGACTCCGAGCGTCGGGTTTACGAAGTATCGGCCGGCGCCCGAGCGGCGGATGCCGAAGGTCTCGGACAGTTCGTGGTGCACCGTAGGAGGCAGTCCAGCAAGGTCGTAGTCGGCCTGTCCCGCCCGCACCTGGAGGTAGCTCTGTGACGTATCCGTGTTAACTGTGATCACGATTCGGTCGACGTTCGCGGGCCGTGGGCCGCGGTAGAAGGTGTTCCTGTCAAGGACGACGCGTACTCCCGGCTCGCGCTCGGTGAGCTTGTAGGCGCCTGCGCTCGGGTAGACGTTGACGCCGTTCGGGTCGATCGGCATCGAGGGCTTCACCGCCTGGAAGAACGGGAGCGAGACCTCCGAAACGAAGGTCGGCCGCGGCCGCGCAAGCCGCACTATCAGCTGCGACCCCTTTGTGATCAGGCCGGAAATGCGCGGCGCGTTGCCGGATGCATACGCCTCGACGCCAACGATGTCGCCGACATACTGGTTCGCCGGTGACTGCTGAACGTCGCTCGCGGCTCGCTCGAACGCGCGAACGAAGGCGGCAGGCGTCACGCGGGAGCCGTCGCTAAACCGGAGCCCGGAGCGCAGGGTGAACGTATACGTCCGACCGTCGCGCGACACCGTCGGGAAACCCTGCGCAGCGTCGGGAATGATGAGGTTGCCGCGAGGCGCTGGGGCGTTGCGAAAGCCCACGAGCGTCGCGCCCGTGGCGTACATCACCTGCCAGCTGGGTCCGTCGTATGCGAGCGCGGGATCCAGGAAGCTGAAGTCGCTCTCCGAGAAGTTGACGCGAAGCGTTCCTCCCGCCTGGACACCCGTGCCGGCGGCAAGCGCCGTCGATACGAGAAGACTGCCGATGGCAGCCCCGATGAAGCCGAGCAGTGTTCGTCGCATCCGAGGTCCTTTCGCTGGGCCGCGACCGAGCGGCCGGGTCGGGTACCGGTTGCGACGTATGACGCCAGTGCCCCTCCCTTCGGCGGCGAAAGGTCGATATCTTCGACCGGTCGTACTGATGGCGCATCCGTCCGGTATGCATTCCGAGGCGCCTAGATGAGGTTCAGCTGGTGAAGTCGAACGCCTCGAGTGTGCCCTGGGTTGCGTCGACGACCAGCGCCACCGTCGATCTCTTCCTGCCTCCCGTAGTGTGCGCCCGTGGGCACACCGACGCAACGAGTCGCGATCATCACCGGAGCGTCCTCTGGGATCGGCGAAGCAACCGCGCGACTTCTCACTGAGAAGGGCTGGCGCTGCGTGCTCGTCGCCCGACGGGAAGACCTCCTCAACGAGCTAGCAGCAGAGCTCGACTGCGAATGGGAGACGTGCGATGTCGGAGATCGCGCCGCCGTCGATGCGCTCGCCGCCCGCGTGACATCACGCCACCCTCGGATCCACCTGCTTGTCAACAACGCCGGAATGCCAGCACGGGGAACCTTCCTCACGGTGGAGCCCGAGCTTGTCGAGCGGGTCATGCAGGTCAACTATCTCGGGAGCGTCTGGTGCGCCCGAGCCTTCATGCCTGGGCTTCTTGCCGGCAGGGTCGACGGAACATCGCACATCGTCAACCTCGTCTCGGTGGCGGGCAACGTCGCGTTCGCGCCGGCAGGTGCCTATGCGGCGTCGAAGCACGCCCAGCTCGCCTTCTCGCGCTCACTGGCCGCGGCGACGAGCGGAACGGGTGTGCAGGTCCACAGCGTGCTTCCGGGCTTCGTCGAAACGGAGGGCTTTCCGCAGAGGGGAATACTCAGGAGCCGTCTGCTCGCGCACTTCGTGATCGAGCCTCCGCAGGTCGCCACGGCAGTCGTTCGTGCGGTCGAGCGAGGTCGCAAGGAGACCACCGTCCCGTGGTTCCCCTATCGGGTGATCTCGGTCGTTCAAGCGCTCGTCCCGGGTCTCATCCGGCGATTCTCGGGAATGGCGGATTACCGCTCGGGGTCGGACGTCTAGCGACGGCTCGGGGCGACCGACCGACTGTTTGGATGACGTAAGGGTTGCTGAGATTGCACGCGGCACCGGTTAGGCTCCACACTCGGCAATCGCTCGGTGCCATCCGCTGAGGCGGCGGAGCACCGTGAACGAAAGGCTTCCTACATCCCGATGCGCATTCTCCTGCCCGTCGTCTTGGCACTTGCGCTCGTACCAGCGGTAGCCGCCGCGCCGACGCAGACGGTCGCCTTGCCGTCGCTTGAGCAATCGCTGCTCGTCGAGATCAACGCTGTCCGTGCCGATCACAGGCGTCCGCCGCTCTCGCTCTCGCTTGCTCTACGCGCAGCCGCGCGCGGTCATTCACGCGCAATGCTGACCCACGGATTCTTCGACCACCGCTCGGCCGACGGAACCTCAATGGCCACGCGGGTGAAACGACGGTACGGGGCTCGCGGCTATACAAGCTGGTCGGTGGGTGAGAACCTCCTCACCGCCTCGTACACGATCGGAGCCCGAGAGGCAGTGGAGTTGTGGCTTCAGTCACCTGGCCACCGCCGCAACCTCCTGGCCCGCGACTTCCGTCACGCTGGTATCGCAGCGGTGCGGCGCCACTCGGCGCCGGGGGTGTTCGGCGGTGAGCCCGCCCTCGTGATCACGCTCGACCTAGGCAGTCGCACGCGCGCTGGGTAGCCCGACGGTCACCGCCCGTCCGTCATGAGACAACGTGTCGCCCGACCCGTGCGGCGGCGGGACACACACCGGTTGCGAGCTCGTACGCGATCGTTCCGGCGACTCTGGCGTGCTCCTCGAGCGTGATGCCGCCACCGACCAGGGTCACCGGCGTCCCGGGGAGCCGCTCCGCCGGGAGTCGCACGGCGAAGGCGTCCATCGAGACGGCGCCCACCACCGCGCAGCGATCGTCACCTACAAGCACCTCCGAGCCCACGAGCGAGCGGGGAAAACCATCCGCGTAGCCGACAGGGACGATGCCGATCCACGTCGGCTCAGAGGCAACGAAAAGCCGACCGTAGCCGGCGCTCTCGCCTGGCCTGAGCTGTTTCACCAGCGCGAGCTCCGATTCCCACCGGAGCACCGGACGTAGCTCGAAGCGCGAAGCGTCGATCCCGAACGGGTCAATACCGTAGAGCGCGATGCCGCACCGAACCGCGTCGAGTCTCGACTCTGGGAAGGTGAGGGCCGCAGCGCTGTTTGCCACGTGACGCTCGAGATCGGGGTGCTGCGCTACGGCAACGAGAAATCGCTCGAGCTGCGTGCGAGCGAATCCCGGGTCGGTGTCCGAGGTGGCGAAGTGGGTCATCACACCGGTGACATCGCGTGAGGGCCCAGTGAGCTCGGCTATCCCCCAGCGTCCCATACCCGTGTCGAGCTCGATGTGGAGAGGAAGCCCCTCAGGCAGAGCTCCGGCTCCTCCCCAGCAGAGCTCGAGTCGCGCCTCGCGCGCCAGCTGAACGTCAGGGTCGCGGCCCGGGGTCAGGACGAGGATCCGCGCGTGCGCCGTCCGCGCGCGGAGCTCGACACCCTCGGCCACCGTTGCGACGCAAAGCGCCTTCGCTCCTCCGGCAAGAGCCGCGAGCCCAACGTCGACCGCGCCGTGCCCGTACCCGTTGGCCTTGACGACTGCCCAGAGCTGTGAGTCCCCGATCGCAGCTCGAATCGCACCGGCGTTATGGCGAACAGCAGCGAGATCGATCGTGACGCGGGAACGGGACACGCCCTCATTGTCACGCGGATCGCGCGTCACACGTCGACCGTGAGTCCATCCCAGGCGAATGTGACCGCGCGGCCACGTGCCTGGAGGTTCGCCTCAACAAGGCAGAGATCGTCGTACGTGAGCTCGTCCATCTCCTCGATGTGGTGGAGAACCACGCGCTCGGCGGCGAGCCGATCCACTATCTCAACCGTCTCGGCGAACGTCGCCTCGTACTGGAGCACAGGGTGCGCCGCGTCGATCATTCGCTCCTCTGTCAGTGGGTGATGCTCGCAGATCCCCATCGGAAGCACCGCAAGATCGCACCCCTTTACCTCGTCGGGTGGAATCCAACCGTTCAACTCGTCCATCGCCAGAAGGAGCCGTCGTCCCTGCTCCGAAAGCTCAAAGGCATAGACGTAACTCTCGGCGAGCCGAAACGGACGGATGCGAGTCTCGCCGATCGTCACCGTCTCGCCGTCCTGGAGCTCGTGGATGCGGATCCAACCACGATCGCGCATGAACTCGAGATGGGCCATCCCGCCGAGCCACTTCCGGTGGTCGCGCGCAACCTCCTCGGGGAGGTACACATCAGTGAGCTTTGGTCGCTTGGCCTCGATCGGCCACGTTCGGAAGTCACCGTTCCGGGTCTCCCACACGCGCCGACCCATCGTGTGATCGGGATGCCAATGCGAGTAGAAGCAGCCGGCGATGCGGGCGACGCCCGCGCGCTCCAACTGGAGCTTCGCTTCCTCTGGGGTGTCAAAGAGGACGTCAGGCCCGTGCACAAACACGCTTGGCCCTGTGCGCACGTTTCTGCCGCCAAGCTCCCGTGCTGCGACGCAGGCACGGCATGCGCAGTCCGGGCGCGGAGTGGTAGCCGCACCGCCGGAGCCGAGGATCTCCACCCGCACAACGCGATCGTACGCACTACTGGATTGCGGTCTCGCAGTTCGTGAACGTATCGGTGCCAGCGCCGCCGAGGCAGACATCGGTTCCGCCGGCGCCGTTTATGGCGTCGTTCCCTGCGCCACCGACAATGCAATCTGACGAAGAACCGCCGACCATCGTGTTATTCGCCGCATTACCGACAAACAGACTCGCACCGGCAGTGCCGCCCGGGCTTCCGATACCGCGCACGCGGGTGAGGTTCAACGCAGCGCATTGGGAGGGCTTCAGATTGTTCGCGGTCACCGTGAACGTGCCGATTGCCGCCCGGCTGGCTGCGACGATGCTGCTCGCGGTAAACGCGGCCGTGACACACATCACGAGGAGCACCGCGACTCCAAGTGGGAGCCAGGGGCGTCTGCGTCGTCTCATCTTCCGTGAGCGGGAAACGCCCTGGGAGCGCCGAGCGCGCCGGCCCGAGTAGGTCGGAACCGATAGACGGCAATGCCATCGTCGACGAGGTACGCGTCGCCACCCTCATCGTCGACACGCAGCACGACGCGGTCGTACGCGTCGGCGACTCGCATCAGTTCATCAATCGAGTCGAGATCGCTGACCCAGCGGCCATCGGGGACGACGGCGCGCGCAGCCACTATGCGCGAGCCGTAGCGCGCCTCAATACGGTCTCGCTCGGACCCACCGAGCCGCCGCACAAGGAGGGCACCGGCAACCAGCAACACAAAGAACGACAGTCCAACCCCGATCATCCCAAGGGATCGCGCCTGCTCGACGCCCACGGAGACCGGGCCAAGCGAGAGCTTCGCGGGGTCGGCGACGGTGCCCGTCCCCTCAACCCTCGGAAGCAACGGTGAGGCCGGGACGGCGGCATCCTTGGCGAGCTCGGGGATTGCGGTCGACTGCTCGGAGAGCTTGAACACAACCGGATCGAGCGTGAAGGGGAGCTCGGGCGCAAACGTGTCATCGAGCACCTTGTCGCCGGCATAGCCGGAGACCTCGACGCGCGGAACGAGACTCACGACCGCGGTCGTGGCGTTCGTACCGGTGCTCTTGCCGTAGCGCGCGATGAGCTTCTCAAGGGCGGGAAGATCGACACTCGATGCGACGGTGGCGGTCGAACCGACGAACGGCGCGTCCCCCTCAAGCGGCAGCGTGCGCGACCATTTCGTGGTGGGGTCATCGACCCGGAGATCGAGCGCAATTGAACCACGCACCTGTGACCGCTCGCGCGAGTCGAAGCGATAGGTGAAGCTCACGCGAGCGCTGTCGGACAGCGCCGTGAAAATCGGCTGTCCCGTCGTCACGACACTGTCGGGGTAGGCCACCCCTGGACGGGCCTCGGCTTCATACGTGAACGTGCCGGTATGCGCGTAGCCGCCCACGACGCTACTGGTCACGGTGGTGTCCCTCGTCCAGGCGAGTGCGGAGAGCACACTGAAGAGGCCAAGCGCAACGGCCGCCGCGATCGCTACAGCGCGCGCGGCTCCGGCCACCGCTGCCGATGATGAACGCGGCGCTGGCTCAACGTGAACAGGCTTCGGATCGCTCGGCCGGCGCCGCCGTGACAGCTCGCGGCCGCCAAACAGCATCGCAAAGACGATCGCGAAGAGAAGAACTGCGAGTTGCACAGGCTGACGGAGCCACTCGAGCGCCGAGCCAAAGCCAGGCATGACGACCCACTCGCTCCCGTGAATCCGACTCGCAGCAACGGCCTCGGGGTCATCCTCGGAGCGATTGTCACCGCGGAGGGTGTACCTCCCATCCTCGACCGCAACGATCCGGTGAAACACGTTCGCGTCAAGGAGTGCACTGTGATAGAGCACGGAGTCGCCGACCCCGTATGTGTCCGACGCGCGCGTGACCACGAGATCGCCGGTGTGCAGGCGAGGCTCCATGCTCGTGCCGTTGATGACGGCGTAGGCCGTCCAGCCACCGAGCTGCACCGGCCAAAGGACGAACAGGCCAAGACCGACGGCTACAAGGCCGAGGAGCGAGGAGGCACTACGGATCAGCGAGCGCTGGGACATGGCGCGCTCACACAGTTCGGCCGGGGGAAGGGATTCCCTCCCCCCGGCCGGACCGAATCAGGTCGTAATCCCGGGCCTAGGAGGCCGCGGCGACTTCGAGACCGTTCGTCGGGAGAGTCAACACGCCGGCCGCAAGCGGGCAGGTGAACGTGTTACCCGAGACGACGCTGCACGCCGCCCATACTCCGACGCCGGGGGCGCTCAATGCCCGGGCACGGACATCGGTCGCTGGCCCGTCGAGCGTGAACCGGACGGCGTCGAGCTCCGCGGGGTTGGCCGGGTCAAGAGTCCACTGCACGGCCGAGACGGTGTATCCGCCCACAGCGCCTGAGCCGATACCGGCGCTCGAGCCGCCAACGGTGTTGCTTGCCGCAAACGCAAAGCTTGACGTCGCGACGATGAAGGCCAGCAACGCGGCGATCGCGTAACGGCGCTTCGGATTCCGCTTCATGAGTCGTTCTCCTTGGGGACATACCACGGGGGTGGGGACAAGGAGAGGTGTCGGCCGAATCGGTTACAGGGGCCTCCCCCGTAAGGGGTAACCTCGAGCGGGTGACCTAAAGAACGGGCGTGCGCGGTCGATTGGGCGGTTTGCTCTGCGCCTGCACTGAAGAAAGCGCACTTCTTTCCGGCATGGCGCTACGAGGCGCCCATTCCCTCAGTGCGGGCTAAAGCCTGGACGAGAGCCTCTACGACATCTGAGGCGATGAGACCTCGGGAGGGGCAGAGAGCAGATGCGCAACCATGCGCGACCGCGGCCGCTGCGGCTGCGTGACCTGGTTCCATTCCTTTCGCGAGAAACGCCGCCACGATCCCCGTGAGGACGTCGCCCGTTCCCGCGGTCGCAAGCGACGGCCGCCCACGGTCACACACGAGAACTCCTTGACCCGGAACCTGGACAAGGGTGTCGGCGCCCTTCAACACGGTCACCGCGCCGAAGCGCTCGGCGCACATCGAGACCGCTTCAAGTCGATGTGCGGACACCCACTCGAGCGAAACCCCGAGGAGCCGAGCCAGCTCGCCCGCGTGGGGCGTGAGCACGGTTGGCGCCGAACGGGCCGCGGCCTCGAGCCCAAACAGCCCATCGGCGTCCACAACAACCGGGCACGTCACGTTCGCAAGCACGCCGCGCACGAGCTCCTGCGCCCAGGGATGACGCCCGAGCCCCGGCCCGATCGCGACCGCACCGGCGCGCTCCGCTCGAGAGAGGACAACCTCAAGCGCTCCGACCTCGGGTAGCCCGACCTTCACCGGCTCAAGTGCGAGGCTCTCGGCCACCGCGAGGCAACCCTCGGGCACGCAAAGCGTGACGTAGCCAGCATCGGCGCGGAGCGCGGCGCGGGCCACCAGCGCAGGTGCGCCGGTCATCCCCACCGACCCGCCGACGACAACGACGGTGCCGGCCGTGTGCTTCGTGTCGCGCGAGCTCCGTGCAGGAAGACTGGCGAGGATCGCGTCCGTGACATGACGTGCCCGTGTCGCGTCGGGCTCAAGCCCGATATCCGCCACGACGACCCGTCCCGCTTGGAAGCGACCGGGTGCGACGAGCAGGCCGACCTTAGCCCCGTGGAACGTGACCGTCAGCTCAGCCTCGACCGCGACTCCCGCCATCTCTCCGGTCGAGGCGTCGACGCCAGAGGGGAGATCGACGGCAACGACAGGTGCACCGCAGGCGTTGATCCTGTCGATGAGCGCCGCGGCATCGGGCCGCGGCGCACCGTGGAATCCGGTTCCAAACAACGCATCGAGCACGAGGTCGTACCCTGCAGGTTCATCGGTCTCGTCCACGAGGAATCCCGCGTCGCGCAACACACGCGCAGCGATCCGGCCATCGCCGCCATTTGCTCCACCACCGCAGACGACGGCTATCCGTCGCATGAGGGGGTACGCCCGCATCACCTCTACCGCAACTGCGTTGCCCGCGCGCTCCATCAACGCGCCTGCCGTCTCGGGGAAGCCGGGGTACCGCTCCTCAGCGGCGCGCATCTCCGCCGCCGTATAGAGCGGCTCGAACATCAACTGTCGGACTCTGAGGCCAGCTCGACCACACACACCGCCCCCGCCATGGTGTGCGAGTGGGTGAGGGAGACATCGATCCCGCGCATCCCGACCCGCTCGGCGTACCGCAGCGTCTTGCCGGTGAGCGTCGCACCGGGCTTCGGTGGCCCGACGATCTCGATCTCCTTCCACGTGAACAGCACTCCACACCCGAGCGCCTTGCCCACCGCCTCCTTGCCGCAGAACCGCGCCGCATAGCTCTCGGCCGGGTTGCGCCGAGACTCGCAGTAGTCCTGTTCCGCGCGGGTAAAGCACCGGTCTCGGAACCCCCGCCGTTCGAGGGCATTCCGGATCCGCTCGATCTCGATCAGATCGGTGCCGACGCGCGTTCGCATCGCCTACTGGTCGAGCCAGTCCGGGAACGAAGCAACCGAGCTCAACACGACGTCGGGAACAACAGTCGTTCCATCGAGAGCCTCTGGACGGAACTTGCCGGTACGAACGAGCGCCGTCTTCATCCCGAAAGCCTGGGCGCCGCGGACGTCGGCCTCGATGTCGTCCCCAACGAGCCAGGTTAGCTCGGGCTCTGCGTCAAGCGCGTTGAGCGCAGCCGCGAAGTACGCAGCGCTTGGCTTGCCAAGCACCGTCGCGGTTACGCCCGTTGCATACTCAAGCCCCGCGACGAACGCGCCGCCATCAAGTTGCGGCCCGCGACTCGTCTGCCACCACCGGTTCTTGTGCATGCAGTACAGCTCGGCGCCCAGCTGGATCTCGGCGAATGCCCGAGCGAGATTCATGTAGCTGAACACCTGGTTCGGCTCGAGGCTCTCGTCGCAACCACCGATCAGCACCGCGTTGGCGCCGTCGCCGACCAGGTCGAGCCCCTCGAGGTCGGGGACGACGCTGCTCATCACGAGCGCAAAGACACGCTTCCCGGCAAGCTCACGCGCGGCCGCGCGCGGTGTCGTCTGAAGCTCATCGTCGGAGAGCTCGAATCCGAGCCCGCGCAACTCTTCCGCGAGCTGTGTACGCGGCGTCGTTGAGTTGTTCGTGACGAAGCGCAGCCGGTGGCCCGACTCGCGCAGGCGTGCGACAGCCGCCGCCGCGCCCGGAATCGCCTCGCCCGAGACGTGCAGCACGCCATCGATATCAAGCAGAATGCACGCCATTGTGGGAGAGTCTATTCGCGTCACGCGCAGCGTCTCAATCCCGCTCGACGAGATCCAGTTCCGGGTTTCGCGCTCGAGTGGCCCGGGAGGGCAACACGCGAACAAGGCCGAGACGCGGGTCGAGGCGGTCTTCGACGTCGAAGCGTCCGCCGCACTCTCCGACGGTCAAAAGCGGCGAGTCACCCGCAAAGCGGGGCCGGTGATCCGGGCGATCGCACAGGACACTCGGAGCCAGGCGCGAAATCGCGAGCTCGCCCTCGAACGGCTCCTGGAGCGCATCGCCGACGGACTCCACATTGAGCGGCGGCGGGTTGCGACCCGTCCGTCGAAGGCGTCCGTCACCCGCAGGCTCGAGACGAAGAAGCGTCGGAGCACGATCAAGCGCAACCGCACCGAGACAGAAGACTCGTGATCACCGAGGAGGCCGTTGCCCCGTTTCTCGGCGGCCGGTTCGGTCGGCCGTACCTCTGGCACGCCGTGTGCCCATCGACGCAGGACGTGCTCCGTGGATCCGATCTCCCCGAGGGCGCCGTCGCTGTTGCCGAGCAACAGACAGCCGGTCGAGGGCGGTCGGGTCGAGCGTGGCAAAGCCAGACATCAGCAGCAATTCTGATGTCAGTGCTCCTGCGGCCCGAGAGGGGCATAGAGCTTCCGCAGCTTTCACTCGTCGCAGGCCTCGCGGTGGCCGAAGCACTCGCGGCCGAGGTGGGCGTCACAGCCCTGATCAAGTGGCCGAACGATGTCGTCATCCGCGACAGGAAGGTGGCGGGGATCCTGCTTGAGACCGACGGTGATGTCGTCGTCTGTGGGATCGGGATCAACGTCAACCAGGACGAGGCGACCCTCCCGGTGCGCCAGGGACTTCCTGCCGGTTCGCTCGCCAGCGCCACGGGAAAACAGTACGACCGCGCCCCGATTCTCGGAGCTGTGCTCGGCGCGCTCGAGCTTCGCTACGACGCGTTTCGCGCCGAGGGAATCGAGCCGCTCATCCCGCTGCTCGGCGCACGGAACTGGCTGCGCGGTCGGCGCGTCCAAACGGCGATCGGGATTGGCACGGCGGGCGCATTCACCCACGACGGGCGGATCGTCGTGATCGGGGATGACGGATCGGCCGAGGCAGTCAGGAGCGGTGAGCTCGAGCTCATCTAGATGGTCCGCGCTGCCGCAAGCTCCTCGGGTGTGTCGAGATCGGTGAGCGAGCGCAGGTCTGGATCGACGGCCAGCAGCGCCGCGTCGGCACGGAGAGCTGCCTCGTCGACGAAGACGGACGTGCACACCTCAGCGATCGCACGTGCCCGCCGCTCGCCGCCGTCGAGCAGACCCGACACCACCCCGAGGAGCGAGACGCGGTAGACGGCGCTCAGCGGATGCGTGAATCCACGCACGGAGGGAACGGCCGCGTCAGCAGTGCCAATGGTCGCCACGAGCAGCCGGATCAGCTCGGGCCGAAGATGAGGCGCGTCGACGGAGCTTACGAACGCGAGCTCAGCCCGTCCCGTGAGCGCTTCTAAACCGGAGCGGATGCCCTCAAGCGGCCCCTGGTCGGCTATCCCATCCACCGCACGCTCGACCCGTTCTGGCAACGAAGGCACGTCCTGTCCAGGCGCCGCGACCACCACAACGGGACCATCGACCGTCGCGAGAAGGATCTCGGCAACGTGGACGACGAGCGGCACACCCCTCCAGTCGAGTTGCGCCTTGTCCGACCCCATCCGGCGAGAGCGCCCGCCGGCGAGAATGATCCCGCCGAGCGTGCCCGACCGGCTAGCCGTCGCGGACCTGAACGTGCTGGTACCCAAAACGGCCCTTGATACAGAGGTTTCCACGCGTGATGTCGTGATCGTCGGGACTTGTGACCTTCACGATCGTGTTGTCCTGGACATGGAGCTCGACGTTGCAGCCAACGCCGCAGTACGGGCACACGGTCTGGGTCACGGTCTGCTCGTCCTCTCGCCAGTCATCCGACTCGCGCAGCTCGTGCTCGCTTGTGAACATCAGCGCGCCCGTCGGGCACACGGCAATGCAGTTGCCGCAGTAGACACAGGCCGAATCAGGGAGCGTGGTGTCGAACTCGGTCGAGATGCGCGCCTCGAACCCCCGGCCCGCGACGTGAATTGCGAACGTGTTCTGGTACTGCTCGCCGCAGGCGTCGACGCACTTGTAACAGAGGATGCACTTCGAGTAGTCGCGAACGTAGAGCTCGTTATCGATCTTGATCGGCTGGCGTACGGTCGCGGCTGTCATCCCGTCGGTGACGACGTGCGTACCCGCTCTGCGCGTCCCGTACGCCGGATCCGGGGCAGCGGGCGGGCCGAAGCGTGCGGCGTCTGCGTCATAGCGCTCGAGATACTCCGGGATGACGGGCGTCGTCGAGAGATCAACCGATGAGTCGAGCAACTCCAATACGACCTTGCGTGAGAGGCGAACACGCTCGGAGTCGGTCTTCACCTTCATTCCGGCCTCAGCCTTGCGCGAGCAGGCGGGCGCAAGGACGCGGGCTCCCTCAACCTCGACCACACACACGCGGCATGCGTTCGCGGGCTCAAGCGTCTCGCCGTAACAGAGTGTCGGGGTGTCGATGCCGACCTTGCGGCACGCATCGAGGAGCGTCTTCCCTTCGAAGACCTCGACCTCCTGGCCATCAACCTCAAGCGTGATCATCCGCCGCGGTGCTTTGAGCGTCTCGGTCATCCGGGAACCTCCTCGAATACGCGCAAGCGGTTGATTGCCGATTCGATGGCGCTCGATGCGGTCTGCCCCAGCCCGCAGATCGAGGCGTCGCGCATGCACTGCCCTACCTCGCCGACGAGGGCGAGCTCACGGACAAGCCCGCCACGAGGCTTCCCCGCGACAAGGCGCGAAAGCGCCTCCTCCTGGCGTACCGTGCCCACCCGACACGGGACACATTGACCACAGGACTCATCGCGAAAGAACGCCGCAATGCGTTGAAGGAAGCCGAACATGTCCACCGTGTCGTCGAGGACAAGCACGACGCCCGAGCCTAGCGTCGTTCCCGCCTCTCGCGCAGCCTCGAACGTGAGTGGGAGATCGAGCTCATCAGGGCCAACGAAGCTCCCCGCCGCGCCACCGAGCAGCACTGCCTGGAGCGGCCGACCGTGCTCAACGCCTCCGGCGCGCGCGAGCAACTCGCGCAGCGTCTCACCGAAGTGCACCTCGTACACCCCCGGCTGCTCGACGCAACCGGAGACGCAATACAGCTTGGAGCCGGCCGACCCTTCAGTCCCTCGCGCTGCGTGTACCGGGCCGGAGTCGAGAACGATGTCGAGCACGTTGACGAGTGTCTCGACGTTGTTGATGAGCGTGGGCTTGCCGAAGAGGCCGCTCTGCACCGGGAAAGGCGGCTTGTTTCGAGGCTCGCCGCGCTCGCCTTCGATCGAGTTGAAGATCGCCGTCTCCTCGCCGCAGATATACGCACCAGCGCCTCTACGGATCTCAACGTCAAACGCGAAGCCCTCTCCGAGCACGTTGGCCCCGAGATAGCCGCGATGCCGCGCCTCCTCGATCGCCCGCTCAAGCGCGTGGTGGGCCTGGGGATACTCGCCACGCAGATAGATGAAGCCTTGCTCGGCACCCGTCGCGTACCCCGCGATTGTCATCGACTCGAGCACAGCGAACGGGTCGCTCTCAAGAAGCACCCTGTCCTTGAACGTTCCCGGCTCGGATTCGTCTGCATTGCAGACGACGTAATGCGGCCGCGCTGACTGGCGGGCGACAGCCTCCCACTTCACGCCGGTCGGGAAGGCGGCGCCTCCGCGGCCGACGAGCTTCGAGTCCTTGATCTCGCGGAGGACTCCCTCATGCCCAAGCTCGACAGCACGGCGCAGAGCCTGGAAGCCGCCAACGGCTCGGTACGCATCGAGGGTGTCGGCCTTCCCAACGCGGCGCAATAGCGGAGCGGTGGGATCGCCGGCCTGAGACGGAAGTGAGCCCGGAGCGGTGACCGGTTCGACGCCCGCGACAAGGGAAAGAACTGAGTCGAGGGCGACCGGCGCCTGGACGATCTCGAGCGGCGAATCCCCCGCGACGGTGAGCATTGCAGCGGGCGCCCGATCGCACTGCCCAAGACAGGGGCTTCGGTACCACGTGGTCGATCCGTCATTCGAGAGCGCACCCTCGGCACCGAGCCGCTCTTCGAGCTGAGCAATCAGCTCGACCGACCCCCGACAGCGACAGGCGAGGTCCTCGCAGACATGCACGACCCGCGCCGGACGAGGCTCGAGTGCGAGCAAGGCGTAAAAAGAGGCGACCCCATATGCGTCCGCCGGCGGGATGGTGAGACGTCGACAGACCTCGTTCAGTCCGCCTGGGCTGATCCACCCTATGCGCTCCTGGAGCGCCCACAGGGCAGGGAGCAATAGATGGCGGCGCTCCCGGGCGCTGTGTCCACCCGTCGCGGTGTTGCCCGCGCTCCCGGTCGCGCGGAGCCCGCCCTCCCACCCACTGAGCGGCGCGCCAAGCACCCCCTCGAGCGCGTCACGCTCCGAGGCGGTCGGCTCTGCGTCCGGGATGAGTGAGATATCCAAGGTTTACGCGCCGCTACCGACCGCGGCCGGCTCCTTCGCTCCGCCACGCTCTGCTCCACCGGTCGGAGCAAGCTTCTCGACCCGGACTGCGGTGGCCTTGAACTCCGCGGTGCCCGTCTTCGGATCGGTCGCGTCGATCGTGAGCTGATTGACGTCGACCTGCTCGGGGAAGTGAAAGGTCATGAAGGTCAATCCTGCCCGCAGGCCGGGGTCGACGCGCACAGGTGCCTCGACCGAGCCCCGACGCGAGGAGACGCGCACGATCTCTCCGGGCGCAAGCTCGAGTCGATCGGCGTCCTCGGGCGACACATCGAGAAACTCGCCCTTGTGCAGAGGTGACCGGTAAAGACCCGACTGGGCACCAGTGTTGTACGACTCGAGCCGTCGTCCTGTCGTCAGCCGAATCGGGTACTCGGCATCGAGCGCCTCGAACGGGCCGGTCGCGGGAACAGAGCTGAACGGAGCCGCCGGCCCTTCGAGCGGTTTCACCCACAGCCGCTCGTGGAGCATCGGCGAGCCGGGATGCTCCTCGTCGGGGCACGGCCATTGGATCCCGCCAAGCTCCTCGAGTCGGTCGTATCGCATCCCACGATGCATCGGCGATAGCGCACGTACCTCGTCCCACACCTGCTCTGCGGTCGGCGAGCCCCAGTCATGCCCGAGCCTTCGCGCCAGCTCGGCGATGATCCACATGTCGTCCCTGGCATCTCCGGGCGGGTCGAGCGCCCGGCGAACACGCTGGACGCGTCTCTCGCTGTTCGTCACGGTGCCCTCGGTCTCGCACCACGACGCCGTTCCGGGGAGGACGACGTCAGCGTAGTCGCAGGTGGCCGTCCAGACGATGTCCTGGACAACGAGCAGGTCGAGCGCCCCGAGTAGCTTCCGCGTGTGATTGATGTCGGCCTCTGAGCGGGCGGGGTTCTCGCCGATCACGTAGAGCGTCCGAAGCTCGCCGCGCTCCATCGCGTGGAACATCTGGGTGAGGTGCCAGCCGTACTCCGGGCGAATCGCCGCGCCCCAAGCCTCCTCGAAGCGACCGCGCGCCTCGGGGTCGAGCTCGATGTCCTGGAAGCCTGCGAGCTTGTTCGGGATGGCGCCCATGTCGCCGCCTCCCTGGACGTTGTTCTGGCCGCGGAGCGGATTCACCCCTGAGCCGTAGCGCCCGACGTGCCCGCAGAGCAGCGAGAGGTTGATGAGCGCGAGCACGTTGTCGACACCGTGATGGTGCTCGGTAATGCCGAGCGTCCAGCAGATCATGGCGCGGTCAGCGCGCGCGAAGGCGTGCGCGGTCTCGCGGATCACCTCGGCTGGGACACCGGTG
>JANNQQ010000198.1:0-7012 GCA_031400835.1 Actinomycetes bacterium
CGTCACGGGCTCGACGCTCCTCATCGACGGCGGCGTGTCGCTCTAGGCGAGCGCCTGGCGAAGGAAACGGAATGCGTTTCGGTGAGTGACCGCGGCGACGTCGTCCTCGGTCCACCCTCGTCGCTCGAGCGCGGCAACGAGGTTCGGGTACTCGTGAGAACCTGTGAGTCCGTCGAGCCCCTGGCCAGGGAGAAGCCCTGGCGGCATGAGCGCGTCCTTGGGCTCGGGTGGTGTCGGCATCGCCTCCCACAGTCGCTTGGTGAAGTCGCCACCGAGCGCAATCCGGTCGATGCCCATCACCGAGGCAGCATGCTCCAGGTGATCGACCGCGCGATCGAGCGTCCGCGAGACCGGATCGATCGCAAGCGGATGGAGCATGAGCCCGAAGATGCCACCAGCGTCCCGTAGCGCTCGTAGCTGCTCGTCATCCAGGTTCCGAGGGGTGTCGTGGACTGCCCGGGAGCCACCGTGTGAGCAGAGCAACGGCGCCCCAGCAGCTCGGGTAATCATCTCACTGAATGTTCCCCGCGATGCGTGAGCGAGGTCGAGGATCACACCAAGAGAGACGAGGCGGTCGACGAGCTGACGCCCGAGTCGCGAGAGTCCGCCACCTTCTTCGGCAGCGCCGTCCGCGAACGCGTTGCGGCGATTCCACGTGAGCCCGGCCATCCGCACGCCAAGCTCCGCAAAGACGTCGGCCGGCCAGGTCTCGACGCCGAAGCACTCGACCCCTTCGAGCGCAAGCATGAGCCCCAGGCGCTCTCCACGTTCGACTGGGTCGAGGTCTGCAGCGGTTGTGATCTGGACGAGACGATCGGGACTCTCGGCCAGGGCGCGGTGAAACGACGCGACCATCGAGAGCGCCTCGCGGAGTGCTCCTTCGGGTTGCACGCTGACGTCGACATAGACAGGGCACACCTGGAGACCCACCCCACCCGCCTCGAGAACAGGCATCCAGGTGTCGGCAAAGACGTTCGTTTCGCCGATGCGGCGCTCCCGATATGCGAGCTCCATGAGCAGGTCGACATGGACGTCCGCGATCATGCGTCGATTGTGTCAGGCCCGAGCTTGGAGGTCGTCGCTTGACATTGCTTCGCGAAGGGTATTTGGTTTGCACGCCCTCCGAACAAACCGCCGCCAAGAAATGTCATTCGCCCAGACCTCCCGTCGTCGCTTCCCCATCTTCACCGGGGTGACGTGCTGACGACGGCGCTGGCGCGTGGGGTGGGGGCCGTTCGTTCGGATCAGACGTCGGTTCGGCGGGCGAACCTCAGCGTTGTGTTGAGTCACATAGCCGAGCACGCTCCGTGTTCGCGCGCATCGATCGCCGCACGCACAGGGCTGACCCGAGGGACCGTCTCATCGCTCGTTGCCGAACTGATCGAACTTGGGCTCCTGCATGAGGGCGGCATAACCGAACCGCCGAGAGTCGGTAGGCCGAGCGTCTCGCTCGAGCTCGGGAGCACCGTTGTCGGTGTTGGCCTGGAGCTGAATGTTGACTACCTCGCCGTCTGCGTCGAGGACATGCGGGGGGTCGTCCGCTACGAGCAACGGGTTGTTCGCGACAACCGCGGCTCGAGTGTCGCTCCTGTGCTCGGCCGCCTCGCAAAGCTCGCCAACGAGGCGCTCCAGATGACGGGGCGCGAGGGGCTCCAGGTCGCGGGCATCGCAGTCGCAGTGCCGGGACTCGTCGACGTCGAGAGCGGCACGCTGCTGCGGGCGCCGAACCTCGGCTGGTCGGACGTGCCCGTGGCTGCGCTTCTCGGGGCAAAGCTCGACACGTCACGTCAGCTCCACGTCGAGAACGAATCGAACGCTGCGGCCCTCGCCGAGCACTGGCGTGGCGCTGGGCAGGGACTGCGAAGCTTCATCTGCGTCTTCGGTGAGATTGGCGTTGGCGGCGGCATCTACGTCGATGGTGAGCTGTTCCGAGGAGGCCGCGGATACGGAGGCGAGATAGGACACACGCTGGTCGATCCAGCTGGCCAGCTTTGCGCGTGCGGGAACCGAGGCTGCCTTGAGACCGTGGTCGGTCTGGAGGCGATCGCTCGGGCGGCGGGAATCGTGCCCGACTCTCGCGACCGCCCTGCCTCGGTGACCGAGGAGCTGGTCGACCGCGCGACCGTCGGTGATGTGCCTACCCTCCAGGCGTTGGCACGTGCGGCCGACGCACTTGGTGCGGCGCTCGCCTCGACGATCAATCTTCTCGACCTCGATGGCGTCGTACTTGCCGGATGCTTTGGCCCGCTTGCACCGTGGCTCGTCGAACGTGTCGAGGAGACGCTTCGGACGAACGTCTTGTCGGCCGAGTGGTTGTCGTGCGACGTTCGCGCCTCGACGCTCGGAGAGCGCGCGGCTGTTCACGGTTCTGCCGCCATTATCCTTCGCTCGATCCTCACCGACCCCTGGTTGGCGCGGAGGCGCAAGGACGATCTGAGGGTGGCAGCATCATGAGGTCACGCCGTGAGAGGAGGCAGGCACGACACTGATCTAGAGGCATGATGTGGAATGGCCGCAAGCGCTCCCGCGCGTGCTCCATTTCAGATCAGGCCTCTACGCGTTACAGCAAAGAGGTTGTGGTGAGTCGATGCGGGTTGTAGCCTTGCCGCGCATCGGGAAATGGACGACACAGGAGGAACAGCACGTGAAGAAGACCCTTATCGCGCTTCTCGCAGGCGTGGTCGCCTTGACCGTCATGGTCGGCGGCGCGCTTGCGACGAGCGGGAAGAAGGCTGCGGACGCGGACATCTGCGTACTGCTCCCGGACCCGAAGTCATCGGTCAGGTGGGAGACGCAGGATCGCCCGGCGCTCGTCGCGGCCTTCAAGAAGGCGAAGGCCAGCTACGTGATTACCAACGCGGACGGCGATGCGCAGAAGCAGAAGACGCAGGCCGATCAGTGCCTCGCCAACGGTGCGAAGGTTGTCATCCTCGTCTCGCTCGACGCTGGTTCGTCGATCGCGATCGAGAAGGCCGCCGCCGCAGCGGGCGCAAAGGTCATCGAGTACGACCGCCAGGTCACCGGGGGTAGCGCCGCCATCTACATCTCGTTCGACGGAAAGGCCGTCGGCGTGCTGCAGGGCAAGGGCGTCGTCGCGGGCCTCAAGGCGAACGGCATGTACAGCAAGAAGCCGGTCGTTGCTCGCCTCAACGGTGGTCAGACCGACAACAACTCGTTCCTGTTCAAGAGCGGGTACGACTCGATTCTGAACCCACTCTTCAAGAACGGCACGTTCGCGAAGGGGCCGGAGCAGTTCACCCCCGGCTGGGACAACCAGAAGGCAGGCGTCATCTTCGAGCAGATGCTCGTCAAGACGAGCAACAAGATCGACGCTGTCGCCGCGGCCAATGACGGTCTCGCCAACGCGGTCATCGTCGCTCTCAAGGCCCGCAAGCTGAAGCCGATCCCGCTGAGCGGTCAGGATGCAACGGAGCAGGGTGTGCAGAACATCATCTCCGGCTGGCAGACCATGACCGTCTGGAAGGACACGCGGACGCTGGCGACGGTTTCGGCCGCAGCAGCGATCCAGCTCGCCAACGGCAAGAAGCCGAAGCAGACGGGCACGGTGAAGAACGGCAGCAAGAACCTGCCGGCCTACATCATCGCGCCGGTATCGATCAACAAGGCCAACTACAAGCAGCTCTTCAATGGCTACTTGAAGAAGGCCAACGTGTGCAAGGGTGAATTCAAGAAGTACTGCTAAGGAGAACCGGAAGGTGGGGGTGCCGCAAGGCGCCCCCACCGTTCTCTCCCCGCTCCCATGACGACGACCGTTTCAGACACCCCGCTTCTCGAGCTCCGCCAGGTCACGAAGAGCTTCGGCTCCGTGCACGCGCTCACCGACGTCGACTTCGAGGTCCGGTCGGGAGAGGTGATGGCGCTGGTCGGCGACAACGGCGCTGGCAAGTCGACGCTGATCAAGTGCATCGCCGGCATTCACACGATGGACAGCGGCGAGATCGTGTTCGACGGGCAGAGCGTCAGCGTCCATGGGCCGAAGGATGCGGCGAGGCTCGGAATCGAGGTCGTCTACCAGGATCTTGCGCTGTGCGACAACCTTGACGTCGTTCAGAATATGTACCTTGGCCGCGAGGCCCGGGATTGGTTCCATCGGCTCAAGGAGCCGGTGATGGAGGCCAAGACGGCCGAGACGATGAAGTCGCTCGCGGTAACGACGATCAAGTCAATCCGCCAGCCCGTCGCGAGCCTCTCAGGGGGGCAGCGGCAGTCGGTCGCGGTTGCCCGAGCCGTGATGTGGAATTCCCGCCTCGTCATCCTGGACGAACCGACTGCAGCGCTCGGCGTCGCCCAGACGGCACAGGTGCTGGCGCTGGTCAAGCGCCTGGCAGAGCAGGGTCTTGCGGTCGTCCTGATCTCGCACAACCTGCACGACATCTTTGAGGTAGCAACCCGGATCACCGTGCTGCGCCTTGGCCGCAACATCGCGGTCTACGAGCGCACGTCCACCACGCAGCAGCAGGTGGTCGAGGCGATTACGGCTGGCGTGCCGACCAAGGTGGCCGGCATCACCCAGACTGCGCCCGGGGTGACGGCATGAGCAGCGGCGCCTCGACCACGCCCGACGCTGCCGGAGGCTCTGAAGGCCTCGTCCAGAGGATCCGCGACAACATCCGCGGAGGCAACCTCGGGAGCTGGCCTGTCCTGATCGGGCTGGCGCTCATCGTCCTCTTCTTCTCGTTGAAGGCGGACAACTTCTTCACCCCACCGAACTTCATCAACATCATCACGCAGATGGGCGGCGTGACGATGCTCGCCTACGGAGTCGTCTTCGTCCTGCTGATCGGCGAGATCGACCTCTCGATCAGCTACGTCAGCGGGATCGCCGGCGTCGTCGTTGCGCAGATGACACTGCCGGAGACCAGCTATCAGGTCCCCGGTCTCATTGCGATCGGCCTCGCCATCGTGGCGTGCTCTCTGATCGGCGCCTTCCAGGGCTCCTTCGTCGCGCTCATCGGCGTGCCCGCCTTCGTGGTGACGCTAGCCGGGTACCAGATCTGGCAGGGCGTGATCCAGAAGTCGATCGAGGACAAAGGCGTGATCGTGATCCAGGACAACACGGTCAACAACGTCGCCAACTACTTCTTCTCGCACCGGAACGGCTGGATCATCGCCGTCATCGTCAGCTGCCTGTACGTCGCGAGCTCACTGGCCGGGGTCCTATCCCAGCGGCGCCACGGGGTCGCCGTTCGCGATCCCTTCCTCGTCGCCGTCAAGGTCATCGGCGTCGTCGTGATCTCGTTCGTGACCGTTTGGATCTGCAACTTCAACACCGTCTCCAGCGACGGCGAGGTCACTCAAGGTCGCGGGGTGCCTTTCATCCTCCTCCTCATCGTGGCGATGCTGTTGATCCTGACGTTTCTCGCAAGGCGGACGACGTTCGGCCGGCACGTGTACGCCGTAGGCGGCAACGCTGAGGCGGCGCGCCGCTCCGGGATCAACGTCGCCCGGGTGCGCATCTTCGTGTTCATGATCTCCGGTGCCATGTCTGGCCTCGGCGGGGTGTATCTCGCTGCCCGTCTGAACAGCGTCGACCTCAATGCCGGCGGCGGGACGCTGCTGATCGATGCGATCGCTGCTGCGGTCATTGGCGGCACGAGCCTCTTCGGTGGTCGGGGTGAGGTGCGGGATGCTCTCTTCGGCGCCCTCGTGATTGCAACGATCGCCAACGGTCTCAACACGCTGAACCTCACCCAGGGCGTGATCTACGGGATCACTGGCGGTATCCTCCTGTTCGCCGTGACGCTCGACACGATCCTGCGCCGACGCCAGCAGAAGACAGGCCGGTAACCGTGCGCACATCACTGGGAATTTGGGCTCTTGGCCCGATGATCACGCGGTTTGTTCCGGGCGGATATCAGCCGCAGTACACGGACGAGTCAATGGTGGTGAAGGTACGACGCGCGGTCGACGGCCTTGGCGAGCTGATGGACGACTACGAGTTTCACTATCCGGGTGAGCTGAACCCAGACAACCTTGATGCGGTTCGTGACGCGTTGGATGGGCATGGGATCGCGACGGTGTGCACGGGGTTGCATACCGATGAGAGGTTTGGTCGCGGTGGTCTTACGAACCCGGATGCCGCCGTGCGAGCCGAGGCCCGACGGCTGACGCGGGAGACGGCGGAGATGGCCGGGACGGTCGGGGCGGACATGATCTGCTGGCCCGGGATCGAGGGCTACAACTACCCGTTTCAGACGTCGTACGCGCAGGCCTGGGAGTGGTTCATTGATGGGATGGCCGAGGCGGCCGAGGTGTGCGCCAAGCATGGGGTGAAGCTCTTTCTCGAGCACAAGAACTCCGAGCCGGCGATGAAGATCTTCATGCGCAACATCGGCATGACGCTGCACGTGATCCACAAGCTGCGTGAGCGTGGCATCACGAACGTGCAGGTGAACATGGATTGGCAGCATCTGATCATGAACGGTGAGTCGCTTGGTGAGTACGCGGCGATGCTGGCGGCCGAGGGGCTGCTTGGGCATCAGCACGCAAACTCGGGTTGGGGCACCTTCGACGACGACAACATGGTTGGTGCGACCGCATTCATGGAGACGCTTGAGCTTGCGTTGGAGCTGCGGCGCGCGAACTACGGTGCGAACGGCGGGCGGCTCGGGTTCGATCTGTATCCCTACACGGAGGATGCGGTCGGCGCGGTGAAGCGCTCTGTCTTGCAGTGGAACTTCATCGATGGTGTTGCCGCGAAGATCGACGAACCCGCGCTGCGTGAGGCACAGTCACGCAAGGACGCGGTTCGCGCGTACGAGCTCGTGTACGCCGCGCTCGGCGCCTGAGACCCGAATGTTGTTGTCCGTTCGGACACTATGGGACACGCGTTCGTTTTGCTCGTCGCGGAAATCGCGCTACTCCTTGCATCCATCAGCGATACTTCGGTCCACCAATGGCGATGACTCAACCGAAGCCAACCGGCGCATCTCCTCCTCCGCTTGCCACACCCAACATCGGGCTGCCGGAAACGCGTGGCGGCGAGCGCGAC
>JANNQQ010000199.1:0-2199 GCA_031400835.1 Actinomycetes bacterium
CCGAACGCCAAGGAGGCGGCCGCAACGCCGAGCCATAAATCACCGGTCGCGTCGATTGCCAGCGGGACCAGCATGCTGCGAAAGCCCAACCTCCTTTTGGATCGCCTTGAGCTCGATCTGCATCTCCTGTCGGAGCTTGAGATCGAGCGCGCCGAGCGGTTCGTCGAGGAGGAGGACACGCGGTCGATTGACGATGGCGCGGGCAAGCGCAACCCGCTGGCGTTGACCACCCGACAGCTGTGCCGGCTTGCGGCCTCCGTATCCCTCGAGCCGCACCATCGCGAGCGCTTGCTCTGTTCGTTCGTTGCGCTCGGCCTTGCTCACCTTCTGCACCATGAGCCCGTAGCCGACGTTTTCCGCGAGCGTCATGTGGGGGAACAGCGCGTAGTCCTGGAACACGGTGTTGACGTCGCGAGCGAAGGGGGGGAGTCCTGAGACGTCCTCGCCTCCGAGCTCGATCGACCCTTCGTCGGGGAGCTCGAAGCCCGCGATCATCCGAAGTGTCGTCGTCTTCCCTGAACCGGAGGGGCCGAGCATGGTAAAGAACTCACCCCGGGATATGTCGAGGTCGACTCCGTCAACCGCGGCCACATCGCCGAAGCGCTTGACGAGACCGCGGATCCGAATATCAGGGGTGTCGGTGGTATCGCTCACGGTCAAGCAGCGGCCGCGAACGACTCCTCAAGCAACCCGAGCCCTTCGTTGAGCTCGTCGTTCTCGATGGTCAGCGCGGGCAACAGCCTGATGACATTCCCATACAGACCGCAGGCAAGCAAGAGGAGACCCCGTTCAAACGCCGCATCAACGACCGCCTTGGCGCGGTCCGGTGTCTGGTCAACCAACTCAAGCGCGAGCATTGGACCGAGGCCTCTCACCTCACCAACCCAGTCATAGCGTCCCGCAAGTGCCTCAAGCCGTGGCCGTAGCAGGTCGCCGAGTGCGGCCGCTTGCGCCATGAAGTCAGGCTCACGCACCGCCTCGAGCACTGCGATGGCAGCGGCGCACGAGAGAGGGTTGCCTCCAAATGTGCCCCCCAACCCGCCCGCCGCGACGCTGTCCATGATCTCCGCCCGGCCAGTAATGGCCGCGAGGGGAAGACCCCCGCCGATCGACTTGCCCGAAACCAGGAGGTCGGGGGCGCAGTCCTCGTAGTGCTCTATCGCCCACATCTTTCCGGTCCTGCCAACGCCCGACTGAACCTCGTCGTCGACGTAGACGATTCCATACTTGTGGCAAAGCTCAATGAGACGCGCGGGATAGTCGGGTGGCATCGGAATGAACCCGCCTTCGCCCTGCACGGGCTCGAGGACGACACACGCGACCGTCTCCGGGTCGACCTCCGCCTTGAACAGACGCTCAAGCCCGGCGATCGCATCGTCGCTCGTGACACCACGATAGGGGTACGGCGACGGCGCTCGGTAGACCTCGGGTGCAAACGGCCCGAACCCAGCCTTATACGGCTTGACCTTGCTCGTCATCGTCATGGTGAGGAGTGTGCGGCCGTGGAACGCCTGGTCGAAGACGATGACCGCGGGACGTCCGGTGAACGCGCGCGCGATCTTGACGGCGTTCTCATTCGCCTCGGCGCCTGAGTTCACGAGCAGTGACTTCTGCTGACCGCCGGCGCACGGTGAGATCTCGGCCAGGATGCGGCACGTATCGATGTACGGCTCGTAGACCCCGACCATGAAGCACTGATGGAGATAGGCGTCGGTCTGCGCCTTGATCGCGTCGACGACAGGCTGGAAGCGATGACCCGTGTTCTGGCAGCCGATCCCGCCGGCGAAGTCGAGGAAGACCTGACCGTCCGCATCGGTGACGCGAACACCATCGGCCTGCGTGACGACGAGGCGCGGAGTCGAGACACCGCCCGAGACGTAGCGCGCGCGGTCGGCAAGGACGCGGTCGTGCAGCGAGGTTGTCTCTCCGGTCACGGACATCGCGCAGCAGTATGACATGCGCGAAGTGGTCGTTTCCGGTGGTATTGCTGCGCAATGCGCAGTGGGGAACAGCTGTCATCGCGTCGCGTTACGATTGGGGCGAACGCCGAAGTAGCTCAGCTGGTCAGAGCACCGCTCTTGTAAAGCGGGGGCCAAGGGTTCGAATCCCTTCTTCGGCTTTTCGATCCTCGAGCGGGTGCTCCCGGAATAGTTGTCCGATTTGGCGACTATGGTAGGTGTGTGGCAGAGCACCCAAAGC
>JANNQQ010000200.1:0-5334 GCA_031400835.1 Actinomycetes bacterium
ACGCCGGTCACAGCCACTGAAGAGAGAAAGCCCCCCGCCGATCTCCCGGCGAGGGGCCCTGCTTCGTGAGGCGGGAGCGACGGGACTCGAACCCGCGACCTCCGGCGTGACAGGCCGGCATTCTAACCAACTGAACTACGCCCCCTTGCCTTGAGCCGAGGAATCATACCGACGGTCCTGCCACGCGCTCGGGGTAGTCTCGTACCGTGCCTCTGATTACCACGCGAGGGCTGGCCAAGCGCTACGGGTCGATCGTCGCACTCGACAATCTCGATCTCGAACTTGAGCCGGGCGTGATCGGGCTCGTCGGAGCGAACGGGGCGGGGAAGAGCACGCTCATCAAGATTCTCCTCGGTCTGCTTGAGCCGACGGCTGGCTCAGCGGCCATGTTCGACCTCGACGTTGCGACCCATGGTCTTGAGATCCGCCAGCGGATCGGTTACATGCCCGAGCACGACTGCCTGCCGCTTGAGATCAGCGCAACCGAGTTCGTCTCGCACATGGCGCAGGTGAACGGCCTGCCGCGTGGAGCAGCGCGCGAGCGTACCGCCGAGACGCTGCGCCACGTTGGCCTCTTCGAGGAGCGCTATCGGGAGATGAAGGGGTACTCGACCGGGATGCGCCAGCGGGTGAAGCTCGCACAAGCGCTCGTGCACGACCCACAACTGATGCTGCTCGACGAGCCTACAAACGGGCTTGATCCCGCGGGCCGGGACGAGATGCTCGACCTCGTGCGCCGGATCGGAACGGAGTTCGGCATCTCGATTCTCATGTCGTCGCATCTGCTCACCGAGATCGAGCGGGTGTGCCAGTACCTGGTCGTGATCGAGGGTGGGCGGCTGATCCGGTCGGACACCTTGTCGACGTTCACGGGTCGCACCGAGATGGTCACGGTCGAGGTCGACGGGGAGATCGCAGGGCTTGCCGACTACCTCCGCGGCCTTGGCTACGACACAAACCATGGCACCCATGCGCTTGAGCTCGAGGTACGCGACGACGCGGCCTACGACGCGATCCGCGACGGCGCCGCGTCGCTCGGCCTCGGGCTCATCCGGGTCGAGCAACGACGTCGTCATATCGAGGATCTCTTCCGCGACGAGGAGCCAGCTCGTGTCTGAGCCCAATCAGAGCAATATCTACGACCTCGGTTACCGGCACTACGAGGGCGAGCGGATCGGCCGTAGAGGCACGCTGCTGACGCTGTACATCCATGGTCTGCGGAGCGCCTTTGGCCTCGGCCGGCGCGCGAGCAGCAAGATTTTCCCGTTCGGCCTTGCGATCATCGCCTTCGTCCCGGCGATCATCCAGCTTGGAGTCGGCGCGATCGTGAACGGCATCGACCAGCACGTCGACCTGTTCAAGCACGAGGACTACTTCGACTACATCCGCGTGATCCTCGTGCTGTTCTGCGCGGCCGTCGCGCCCGAGCTTGTGGGTCGCGACCAGCGCAACCGAACGCTCTCGCTGTACTTCTCGCGCGCCGTCTCCAGGGTCGATTACACCGCCGCGAAGTTTGCCGCGCTCACGACCGCCATGCTCACCCTCACGCTCGGCCCGCAGCTGGTCCTGTTCATCGGCAACGGCCTGGCCGCCGACGATCTCTCGGGTTATGCGTCGGACAACGCCGATCTGATTCTCCCCATCATCGCTGCGTCGGTCGTGACCGCAGCGACGATCGCGGCGATCGGGCTCGTGATCGCGGCCCACCTCCCGCGTCGCGCCTACTCGACCGCGACGATCGTTGGGGCCTTCATCCTCTCGTCGGCGGTGGCGAACATCCTTATGGAGACCGCAGATGCGAGCGTCGCGCGGTACGCGCTGCTCGTGAGCCCCGTCGCGTTCCCCGGGATGGTCCTCTGGCTTTTCGGCGTCGATCCGGACTCGGGGAGCGCGCTAGCGGACGCCGATTTCGGCGGCTGGATCTATCTCGCCGCGTGTCTTGTGATGATCGCCATCTCGTTCGTCGCAACGCTTCGACGCTTCGTGAAGGTTTCGACGTGAGTGCTGCTGCCGAGCCGACCATCGTGCTCGAGGACGTGTCGCGCTGGTACGGCAACGTCGTCGCGGTCAACGGGATGTCGTTCGCCGTGACGCCGGGAATCACGGGGCTCCTCGGGCCGAACGGAGCCGGTAAGAGCACGCTCCTCCATATGCTCTCGGGCTTCCTCGCCCCGTCGGCGGGAACGGTCACCGTCCTGGGTGAGTCGACCTGGCGCAATCCAAGCCTGTACCGGCAGCTCGGCCTCGTGCCCGAGCGCGAGTCGGTGTACGGCCAGCTCTCCGGCTTCGAGTTTGTGAGGCTCGCCGCGAGGCTCCAGAGCCTCCCGAACCCCGACGAGGCCGCGCGCGCTGCGATCGGGCTCGTCGACATGGAGGAGGCTGCATCCAGAGCGACCGGTGGGTACTCGAAGGGCATGAAGCAGCGGATCAAGATCGCAGCCGGGCTCGTCCACGACCCACAGGTTCTCCTGCTCGACGAGCCGTTCAACGGTGCCGACCCCCGCCAACGCCTTCAGATGATGGAGCTGTTCCGCAGCCTGGCAGCCGAAGGGCGGACGCTCGTTTTCTCCTCCCACATTCTGGAGGAGGTCGAGCGGCTCGCTGAGAGGGTGCTGGTGGTAGTCGGGGGCCGGCTAGCCGCGTCCGGCGACTTCCGCGAGATCCGCCGGCTCATGACCGACCGCCCGCACACTTTCACCGTTCGCTCGACAGACAACCGGCGACTCGCAGCAGCACTCGTGTCGCATAACAGCGTCCTTGGTGTCGAGCTCGCCGACGGACGGCTCGTCGTCCGTACCTCGCAACTCGGTGCCTTCGCCCTAGCTGTTCCACAGGTAGCGCACGCGGCAGGGATCACGCTGCGTGAGTTGAGACCCACCGACGAGTCTCTTGAGGACGTCTTTGCCTATCTGGTGAACCGATGATCGGGATCATCGTCGCGCTCACCCTCCGCCAGCTCGGCGGCCGCGGTCGGACGATCCTGATGGCGCTCCTTGCCCTGTTGCCGATCGGGCTCGCGGCGGTGTACCGGGCCAGTGACAGCGGCTCGGACCCGGAGGAGTGGGTCGCGCACGTCCTGTTGGAGGTTTTTGTTGTCACGACGCTGCTTCCCCTTGTCGCCTTGGTCTACGGGACGGCTGCGCTCGGCGCCGAGATCGAGGACGGGACGGCGGTGTATCTCCTGAGCAAGCCCATCCCGCGCAGCCGGATCATCGTCGGCAAGCTCCTTGCCGCTTGGTTGCTGACGACGGCGACAGTGCTCGCGTCCGCGTTGATCGCTGGCGCCGTCGGGCTTGGGGGTCTCGGAGGTGCTGGGATCCTGCCCGGGTTCGCGCTCGCGATCCTGCTGGGTAGTCTCGTCTACTCGGCACTCTTCGTGATGCTGAGCACCAGGACGAGCCGGGCGCTGATCGCTGGCCTCGTCTACGTCTTCATCTGGGAGGGGCTCATCAATGGCCTCTTCGCAGGAACGAGGCTCCTGAGCGTGCGGCACTACTCGCTGGCGATCGCCGACCTCGTGGTCGACCTGCCGCGCTCGATGTTCGAGGCGCCGCTCGGGGCCGCGACGGCGATCGTGATGATGCTGATCGTCGGGATCGCCTCGATCTGGTACGCGATACGGCGGCTCGAGAAGTTCGAGATCGGCGACACCACATAAGGTGCCGCCGCTTCAGAATCGCGTCACGCCGCTCGGCGAGCTCGTGGCGACGCCGGAACGAGGAACGGTGTACGGCAACCGCGGCTGCCTCCACGACGACGCTGGCGACATCCGCCGTGGCTGGAACGGCCGCCGCTGGATCGCGTGTCGGTTGCAGTTCAAGGGCTGGCACCGGTCGCCGCTCCTCCAGCCCGGGCGCTTCACCGAGCTCTTCTTCCTCGACGAGGCGACGGCACTCGCCGCTGGACACAGGCCCTGCGCGCTCTGTCGGCGGGAGGACTACAACCGGTTTGTCGACCTCTGGCGTGAACTGCATTCCGTCAAGGTCGGTGCGGATGCGATCGATCGACAGCTCCACGATGAACGGATCGACTCGCGCACAGGAAGGCGGCGGTTCGGTGAGGCCCCGCTCGAGAGCCTTCCCACGGGCGCCTTCGTGCTCCACGGTGGATCACCAATGCTGGTTTTCGGGAAGCAGCTTCTGCGCTGGACACCGGCGGGATACGTTGAACCGCGGTTGGGGCCTGCAGGAATTGCGACCGTGATCACTCCCCCGTCACTCGTGTCACTCCTGCGCTCCGAGTGGGATCCGATCGTCCCATTCCTCCACCCATCTAGCGGCTCGGCCCACGCAGGCACCGACCCGTCCGCGGCGTAGAGAGAACGGTGAACTGGCTCGACTGGGCAGCTGTTGCAGTAATCGCGCTCTCGACGCTCGCCGGGTTCCGTCGCGGACTTGTGGCAGGGCTGCTCTCGCTTGTCGGGCTCATCGCTGGCGCAGTGATCGGCTCTCGGATCGCGCCGGGCCTCATCGGTGACGGCAGCCGCTTTATCCCACTTGTCGCATTGGGCGGCGCGCTCACCGGATCGATGCTTGGACAGATGCTTGGGGGCTCGATCGGCGGCTGGGCGCGACGATCGCTGTGGGTCGTTCCTCCGCTGCGCATACTCGACTCGCTTGGCGGTCTTGTGCTCGGAGCCGTTACCGGACTTGCGGGTGTGTGGGTGGTCGGCACCGTGTTGCTCTACATCCCCGGTGAGGATGCAATCCGGCGCTACGCCCAGGAGTCACAGATCGTCTCGGCCCTTACCTCGGCGGTGCCCGCAGAGCGCGTGATGGATGCACTTGGGAAGATCGACCCGTTTCTGACGCTCGTTGGCCCTTCGTCAGGGGTCGACGATCCAGACCCATCGATCGTGCGCGATCCCGACGTGCGCGCAGCCCGTGACAGCGTCGTGCGCGTTCGCGGGATCGCGTGCGGCGCGGGAATTCAGGGCTCAGGTTGGATCGCCGCGGCCGGGCTGGTCGTCACGAACGCGCACGTCGTCGCCGGGATCGAGGATCCGCTCATCGACCGCGGCGGCGGGCGCTCGCTTCGAGGCACAGTGGTCGCATTTGATCCGGAGGACGACATCGCTGTGATCCGCGTTCCAGGCCTTGAGGGGCGCGCGCTGCGCTTTGGCACGAGCGGTCTCGGTGCCCCCGCTGCGGCACTCGGATTCCCTGCGAATGGGCCGTACAGCGCCCGCCCCGCACGCGTGGGCAGGACTGCCACGGTGACCTCTCGTGATGCGTACGGGCGGATCCGCCTCGGTCGGGACGTTGTCGCGTTCCGTGGCAAGGTCGAGGGCGGGTCGTCGGGCGGGCCGCTCATCGATGCGCAGGGCGACGTCGC
>JANNQQ010000201.1:0-9993 GCA_031400835.1 Actinomycetes bacterium
CAACATGGCGACGGCGCTGATCGTGATTCCCATCGCGGTTTCGGCAGCGGCGGAGCTCAATGTCTCGCCCAAGCCGGTGCTCATGGCTGTCTGCGTCGCAGCCGCGGCGTCGTTCCTCACCCCGGTCGCAACGCCCGCAAACCTCATGGTGATGGGGCCTGGTGGCTACCGGTTCGGCGACTATTGGAAACTCGGCCTTCCGCTGCTCGGAATGTTCGGCGTCGTCGCGGTCGGTCTCGTACCCCTCCTCTGGTCGTTCTGAGTCGTGGAAGCGGAGGCCTGAGCCTTGCGACCTCTCGCGTGATGGTTGACGGGGCAGACGTGTCCGAGAAGCGAACCGGCTTGAAGTCGATGGTTCTGCGCACCCGGCATGACCGAACGTTGCGACGCGAGGCGGACATGATGGCCTTCACCATCTGCATCGCCCTGATCGCGGCGTTGTCATACGGGAGCGATCACGCACCGCACTCCGGCCTCGACGTTCTTGTCATCGTGTGGGGCACGACCTTCGGTCTTGCCCTCACGCATTGGTTCGCACTCACCCTGTCCGTACGACTCGTCGACGATCCCAACTTCAAGTATTCGCCGTTTGAGATGCTCTTCGTCCAGACCGGCATGGCTGCGCTCGTGGCAGCCACTGCAACGGTGGCCGTGCTTGTGCTCTCCGAAGACTTCAATCGCCTTGGGGCCAGGGTCACGGCGGTGTTGTTCCTCGGGTTTCTGGTGGGCGTCGAGAGCCGTGCCGGAGGGTCGTCTCCGCGCCGCGTCCTGGGGTTCGTCGTCGCCGCGCTCGCGATCGGGTTGACGATCGCCACCGTCAAATGGTTCGTCGGCGGCTGAGCCACATCGTGGCAACTCTCGACGGAGATGGAGAGCGGGCGAAGGAGATGACCGAGCCGAGCTCGCCGGAGCATCCGCCGTCGCGGTCGATGCAGGTCGCCACCTACGCCCTCGGTGGGTTGCTTGGCGGGTTGGCAGGAGCGACAACAGCCGCGCTGGTGACCGAGCTGATCAAGGCGATTCTGGCGGTTGTCTCTAGGCAGGACACCTGGGTGGTTGTGGTGGTGCCGCTCGTCGGGCTCACCCTTGCCGTGCTGGTGCTGCATGGGTATCACCGAGGCGAGGCGCTGCAGACCCTGGTTCCGGAGCCATCCCGCCAGCGCGATCGCGCGCGTTGGCCGTTCCGCTTGAAATCGTCCCCGCGTGACGTCATTCGCGCCGATCTGACCGCGGACGTGCTGGCCACTGCTGGGGAGGAGGAGCGCTTCCCTTGGCGCCTGGCTCCGGCACGTGCGGTTGCCATCATCGTCACGGTTGGGCTGGGTGCGCCGATGGGGACGGAATCGCCGGCGGCGCACCTTGGCGTGGCCGCCGGTGCCTGCCTCGGGGATCGCGGTCGCAGGTGGCGTCGGCTCGCCCGACCCGCGGCCGTGGGCGGCGGTGCCGCAGGCGTGGCTGCGCTGATCGGCAATCCCCTCGTCGGCACCGCGTTCATCCTCGAGCTTGGCCGAAGGCGCAGCGTGCCCCTCAGCATGGAGCGGGTGACGGCAGCGCTGATGGGTGGGCTCGTCGGGTGGGGGATCAACCTCGCTTTCAATCTCGACCTCATCCGGCTGAACGTGCCCGACGTCGCGCCGGGTGATCTCCCCCAGGCAACCGTCACGGCGCTCGTCGTCGGGTTGCTCGCTGGCACGATCACGGCGCTCACGGGTGCCGCGATCTACGGGGCGCGGGGGTGGCAGGCATCTCCGCGCTTCAGGCTCGTGGTAGGTGGCCTCGTCGTGGCGGCAGCAGCCACGGTGATCGCGACCATCGCCACGCCGTCGGCGGCCGTCGGCCCCGGAGCCGGGGCGGCTGCCTGGGCGGAGTCGGCTGACACTGCGGCGTTCACGTTGCTGGCCGTTGCCCTCTTGCGGGCTGCCGCCACCACGGCTGCAGTAGCAGCGGGTGGCTGCGGCGGCGTCTTCGTCCCGTTCCTCGCGATCGGTGACATTGCCGGCCGGGTGCTCGCCCCGACCTTCGGTGTGCCGAGCGATCTCGCCGGTGCGGCCGGTGCGGCGGGCGGCATCGCCGGCGGATACCGTCTGCCCTTCACTGCTGCCGCGATGGTGCTAGGCCTGGGTGGCGGCGCTCCGGCGACGCTCACCTGCCTCGCGACGGTAGGCGTGGCGACGCTTGCCGGTGTCGGTGCTGGCCTGGTTCTCGATCGGCTCCCTTCCGGAAAGCGAAAACGGTAGAACCTGTCGCATGACCTGGACTGGAGACGCGACCGGTTTCGTCTCGACAGGGACGCTCCCACCACCTGAACAGGTTCAGGCGATCGTCGCTGAGGCGCACGAGTTGTTCGGCGACGTCAGCGATGGGGTGTGCTCCCGGGTGTACCCGGCCCTCGCCCGTGTCCAACCCGACCTGTATGGGATCTGCATCGCCGGAGTCACAGGTCGTACGGTCACGGCGGGAGACGCAGAGGTCGGGTTCACGATCATGAGCGTCGCGAAGCCATTCGTGTTCGCATTGGTCTGTGATGCACTCGGCCCGGACGCGGTGCGCGAGCGGATTGGCGTCAACGCCACTGGGCTTCCTTTCAACTCCTTGACCGCGGTCGAGCGCAGCGATGACGGCCGGACCAACCCGATGGTCAACGCCGGCGCGATTGCGACCACCAGCCTCGCGCCCGGCGACGACGTCGCGGGTCGATGGCGCTTCCTCGTCGATGGCCTCTCAGGCTTCGCCGGGCGGTCACTTGAGCTCAACGACGACGTGTACGGGTCGGCGTCGGAGACGAACCATCGCAACCAGGCGATCGGAAGGTTCCTCCAGGATCGAGCTCGGCTCCAGGGTGACCCCGCAGAGGCTGTGGATCTGTACACCCGGCAGAGCTCGCTACAGGTCACCGCGAAGGATCTCGCCGTGATGGGTGCGACCCTTGCCACCGGCGGGGTAAATCCCGTGACAGGGGAGAGGATCGTTAGCGCGGCGGCCGCTCGTCATGCGCTCGCGGTGATGACGACCGCTGGGCTCTACGAGACGTCGGGCGACTGGCTCTACGACGTCGGCCTGCCTGGCAAGAGCGGGATCGGCGGCGGGATCGTCACCGTCTCGCCCGGCAAGGGTGGGTTGGGGACGTTCGCACCGCCGCTCGACGCAGCGGGGAACAGCGTCAAAGGCCAGCTCGTGGCGCGCTATCTGTCTCGACGGCTCGGCCTCGATCTGTTCGCCTCGGAGCCTGCCTGACGAGCCGGTTCGAATAGGCTTGGTCACCCTTCGAGACAGGACGCCCACGTGACGCTGCACACCGACCCTCCCACTCGCCTTCAGATCGTGCATGGAAGCTGACGACGCACTCGGCTACGGCGTCGTCGACGAGGTCGCTCGCTGCGTCTTGCTCAACGGCGTTCGCATGCCTGGATTGCAGCGCGACGACGTCCCGCGCGGCGGGCCATCCTCCGATACGCCGTCTGCGTGAGCGGATGTACGCCCGGTGACCTCTGTCGTCCGGTCTCGAGTCGTTTGGCTTGTCGTGGCGATTGCGGCACTCGCGTTCGCGCCAACCGCAGCGGCTGATCTCGACGACGAGCGTGCGCTGGCCGAGCAGTACGCTCCGGTTGTCCGCCTCGTGGAGCTGACCGATGAGTGCGGGTACGGCGAGCCATACATTCCGACCGACGTCGCGCTCCTCTTCGGCGACCGGACGGTCGCGCTGCGCGGGCCTTGGAACCGAACCGACCTGGTGAAGGTCGGCCCCGGGGCGGAGGATCTGGTCGATCGCTTCGAGTACCACCTCGACTACCCGGGGGATCCCCTCAACCCGGGCTGCGACTACCGCCGCTGGGCCACCAGGTTGACCGCGGGGAGCGAGCCAGTGGTGTACGCCCATGTGTTGACCGAGGCCGCCTTCCCGGGTGAAGTCGCTCTCCAGTACTGGTTCTTCTACCCATTCAACGATTTCAATAACACGCATGAGGGCGACTGGGAGATGATCCAGCTGAACTTTGCCGCCCAAGGTGCGCGCGAGGCGCTCTCGACGGCACCGGTCGAGGTTGGTTACAGCGCCCACGAGGGTGCTGAGCGCTCGGTATGGGGCGACGACAGGCTCGAGCTCGTCGACGGCAGGCAGCCCGTGGTCTACCCGGCGGCGGGCTCTCATGCGAACAAGTACAGCGCAGCGCTCTGGCTTGGCAGCTCGGCCGAGGCCGGTGTCGGATGCGATGACACGCGCGCTCCCCACCGCGAACTCAGGCCGCGGGTCGAGACGATCCCGAGCGATTCCGTCGCGGCAATGACCGCCTATCCGTGGATCGCCTTCGAGGGGCGCTGGGGCGAGCTCCAGAAGGCGTTCTTCAACGGTCCAACCGGTCCGAACATGAAGAGCCAATGGGAACATCCCATCACCTGGTCGAAGACGTGGAGTGGGCGGAGCTACGCCGTCCCGACCGCCGGAGCGTTTGGCACCAGCACGACAGATTTCTTCTGCTCGGCCGTCGCCACAGGCTCGCGCGGGTTGATCCATCTCCTGCGCAACCCCGTCCCTGTTGTCCTATTGCTCGCGGCGCTCGTCGCGCTCTTCGTGCTCGTTGCCGTCAAGGCGACGTGGACTCCGGTCGCACCGCTTCGCATCGGACGTCGACGCGCATGGGGCCAGATTCTGGCGTCGTCCGGGCGCATGTACCTGGCGAGGCCACGACTCTTCTTCGGAATCGGCCTCCTTCTGATCCCGATCGCGATTCTGATCACCGCGCTCCAATGGCTTCTGCTCGGAGGGCTCGAGCTCCTCGGTGCGGTAACCGGTGAAGCGGCAGGCGCATTTGCCCTGCTTGCGGTCGTGATCGGTGCGACGCTTACCCTGCTCGGGCTCGCAGTCGTCCAGGCCGCGACTGCATGCGCGCTGATGGAGCTGGATCAGGGGCGAGAGGTCGGTCCGCTCGCCGCCTATCGGCTTGCTCTCCGGCGCATCCGCGTTCTGCTCGGCTGCGTCGCCCTCTTCGTCGCAATGTGGGTGACGCTCACGACCACCGCGTTCCTCATCCCGGTCGCGATCTACCTCGCGGTTCGCTGGTCGCTGCTCGCGCCGGTGGTCGAGCTCGAGCGGCTGTCCGTGCTTGAGTCGCTTCGGCGCAGCGGCCGTCTCGTCCGACGCCGCTGGTTCCGAGTCGCGTCGCTCGTGGGGCTCGGCGGGATCGTGTCGATCGTCCTCGGTCCGCTCCTTGGAGCGATCATGATCTTTGTCACTGCAGTGCCGCTCCCGTTCCTCAACCTCGTCGCCGGGGTCGTCTACGCGGTTGCGATGCCGTACGTGGCGCTGGTCACGGCGTACGTCTACTTCGATGTGCGAGCCCACGTGGCGCTGGAGCCCTCGCCAAGCAAAGCGGAGCTCCCGGCCGAGGTCGACCTGGGCATCGTCCCTTCCACCTGAGGACGCGACGCATGCGCTGCGAGGGTGAGCCTGGACGGCACATCTCTTCTCCGCCGCCGCCGAGACCGGTACGAGAGGGCTTGAGCTGAGATCACTTTGGAATCCGCTCAGGCCGAGGTCTGCGCACCCGGGCGGCCCGATACCGCCCGTTCAAGCCACGTAGCCGATCGCGAACGACACCGCGAAGCCAAGCGTCGTTGCAAGACCGACGCTCCGGCCAGCGTGCTCGAATGCCTCGGGCATCATCGTCTCGGCGAGCATCGTCAGGATCGCGCCACCTGCGAAGGCGAGGACGAAGGCAAGCAGTTGCGGTGACGCATCCTCGAAGAGGATGTAGCCGGCGAGCGAGGCCAGCCCGGTTACAACTGTGACGGCGATCCAGAGGCTCATCACCTGGCCGCGCTTCCATCCCGAGCGCGTAAGACCTGTCGTCGCGGCGATTGCCTCGGGAAGGTTCGCAAGGAAAACCGCGACGAGAACGGCGACGCCCACCGCGCCACCCTCGAGCAGCGAGAGGCCGATCACCATCGCTTCAGGCACCCCGTCGAGGACGATGCCGAGCACCAGTGCGAGTGGCGAGCCCGCCTGCTCCCGTTGCGAGCGCTTTCGGTCGGCTGCGCCGTAGCGCTCCAGGATCTCGTCGCCGATCGCGAAGACGATCGCTCCGGCAAAGAGCCCGGCGGCGAGTCCGCCCTGGCCGCCAGAGGTGTTTACCGCCTCCTCGACGAGCTCGTAGGCGACCGCGCTGATCAGCACGCCCGCGCCAAACGCCATCACGAGGCCGAGCACCCGCGTGGGAATCCGCAGCGCGAGCGCGAGCGCGCCGCCGACCAGCAGCGACGACCCCGCGATCAGACCCCAGAACAGCGCCTCGATCATTGGCCTACCACGACGGCGAGCGCAACCGGAGGGCGAGGGGCCAGGAACCGGGCGACCAGGTCGGTTGAGATTGGAATCGAGCGCCGCACGAGCGGCTCTTGTGCGGCTGGCTGGAACGGGGATGGCGCTGGAGCCACGGGTAGCTCAAGCGCTCATGCTGCGAGGATCGCGATCCCGTCGCCGACGAGGCCCAAGCCCAGCACCGTGAGGAGCACGAGCATGATCGCAGCGTTGTGGGCAACGAGCCACATGCGCAGCCCACCGAGGATCTCTTCCGCGCGGGCGCCGGCGAGAAACGCGATCGCGACCGGAATCGCCACACCCACGGTGGCAACGAGCACGAAGACGAGTCCCGCTGTGCCAGCATCGCTGCCCGTCGCGCCGGTCGCGGCGATCGCAACGCCGGCGCCGAGCGCGAGGCCGAGGTTCTTTGGGTTGACGGCGCCGAGCAGCGCGCCGAGAGCCGCCGCCTTCGGCGGCCTGGCGCTCTCAATGGCGCCCATCCACTTCGGCGCCGCCGGCTCCTCCGCTCCCCGCGAGCGGCGCTGCCACACGCGGATTGCGAGCATGAGGCCGAGGAGTCCGACGACGAGTTTGACGACGCCAACCCAGGTCGCCGGCGTGTCATCTCCGGCAGCCTCCGCCGCGTCGGACACGACCAGAACGATGGTCACCACGACAGCAAGACCGGCTGCCCATCCGAGCATGAAGGCCAGCCCTTTCGCGCGGGCAGAGGTGAGCAGCGCGACCACTGCCACGATCGGGAGCGGGCTGATAGCCACGCCGATCGCGAGCGGGAGAATCTCACTGATCGCTCTTGTCGTCGTCAAGATCTGCCTCTCGTTGGATGATGCGCGGATCGACCTGTCATGACGCCTCGCTCGCTTCGATCGACTCGGGCGCCGGTTCGCGCACGACGCAGCGGAGGCCGATGTGGCTCATTCCCGTATCGATCATCTGTGGCCGGCGCGCCGCCGGCCGGTAGCGCATGCAGTAGCTGTCCGCACATCCGAACGAGCCTCCCTTGATCACCTTGCGTGGGATCGGGAACTGCGGCTGCGCCGGGTCGTAGCTCCCGTCGAGCGAGCCGCCCCGTGGGTTGAGAGGCACGCAACAGGGCTTGTCGGCGTTCTCAGGATGCACATCGGCATACCAGTCGACCGTCCACTCCCACACGTTGCCCGCCATATCGTGGAGCGCGTACCCGTTCTCGGGGAACGAGCCGACCGGCGTCGTCGCGCCGTAGCCGGGCTCGACCTGCCACGGGAAGTCGCCGTGCCAGTAGTTCGCGAATCGCTGCTCGTGCTGCTCGCGCTCGTTGCCCCAGACGTACGATGCGCCGTCCAGTCCGCCGCGCGCAGCGAACTCCCACTCAGCTTCCGTGGGAAGCTCCTTGCCGGCCCAGCGTGCATACGCCTCGGCATCTTCGTAGGCGATGTGGACGACAGGATGCTCCTCCCGACCCTCGATCGTCGAGCGAGGCCCTTCGGGGAAGCGCCAGCTGGCACCGGGAGTCCACGTCCACCACTCGTTCATGTGCCGCAGGTCGACCGGACCGCGCGTCATCGTGAAGACGAGCGAGCCTGAGACAAGATTCTCGGGCGGTGCGTCGGGATAGTCGGCGGGATCGAGAGGTCGCTCCGCGACCGTCATGTAGCCGGTCTCCTCGATGAATGCGGCGAACGCCCCGTTGGTGACCTGAGAGCGGTCGATCCAGAACGGATCGACAGTGACCTGGTGCACAGGCGCTTCCTCGGGATAGTGCTCGTCGGAGCCCATCGCGAACGTGCCGCCTGGGATCCAGGCCATCTTGTGGAAGGGTTGCTGTGTTGTGGGGTCACGCACGTCGCCGGCTGTCTCGGTCAAGAGTCGATGCCTGGGCCGAAGACCGTCTTCCAGTCTCGCTTCATGCTCACGATCGTCCAGCCGCTCCTTTCTGCAACGTCTGTGATCGGCTCAGCGTCCGGTTGCGTGACGGAGGCACCGTCATAGAGCACGTAGGTCGGCCGTTCGCACCAGAGCGTGCCGTCGTTGTCAAACACGGCAATACGATCGGAGGGTGGAACGTAGTCTGTCCCACCCTCCGTGGTCACACCTTCGACAAACTCGACGATCGCATCTCGTGTCGGGCCTTCGACCCACGACGAAAGCAGCGGCGCCGTTACGGTCACGTCAACGACCTGCGCTGATTGCCGCCTCGAGCTTCTCCTGCACCTGGTCGATGGTGAAGCTGGCCGCCTTCATGCGGGGCGGATACTCGATGAACGTCTGTAGGAACTCGCCGACGATCCCCTGGGCCGGAACGAGCAGGAACACGCGGTCGATGAACCAGTCCCAGTAGGTGTTCGAGGTGGTATCGGCCTTTTCGAACGGGTCGGTCCGTAGGTTGAAGAGCTTCGGTGCGCGCAACGCCACGAACGGCTCGAACCACACCTGGAGCGTCCCCGTCACGCGTTGCTCCATGAAGACAACCTTCCAGTTGTCATAGCGCATCGCGACGAGATCTCCGTCGTCGGAGAAGTAGAAGAACTCGACGCGCGGGCTGTCGTCCACCTCGCCGGTCACATATGGAAGCTGGTTGTAGCCATCGAGGTGCACCTTGTACGTCTTGTCGCCGACGGCGTGACCCTCATGCAGCTTCTGCTTGATCTCCGGCTCACCCGCGGCTGCGAGGAACGTCGGAAGCCAGTCGAGGTGGCTGACGATCCCGTTGCAGACCGTTCCCGCGGCGATCTTTCCCGGCCAGCGCAACATCGCCGGAACGCGGAAGGCGCCCTCCCAGTTCGTGTTCTTCTCGCTCCGGAATGGCGTCATCGCCGCGTCCGGCCACGTGTTCATGTGCGGTCCGTTGTCGGTCGAGTACATGACGATCGTGTCGTCGGCGAGGCCCAGCTCGTCCAGGACATCGAGGACGCGTCCGACGTTCCCGTCGTGATCGACCATCGTGTCGTGGTACGCCGACTGCCAGCGTCCTGCCTGCCCGATGCTCTCCGGCTTCGTGTGCGTGCGGAAGTGCATGTGGGTCATGTTCACCCAGAGGAAGAACGGTTCACCTTCGGCGTGCTTGCGCTTGATGAAGTCGACGGCGCCCTCGACGATCTCGTCGTCGATCGTTTCCATGCGCTTCATCGTCAGCGGCCCGGTGTCCACGATCGTCTGCGTACCGTCCGAGTCCTTGGTGCAATGGAGCACGCCACGCGGCCCGAACCGCTCCCGGAACTGCGGAAACTCCTTCGGGTCGGGGTAGTCAGGGTGCTCCGGCTCCTCCTCGGCGTTCAGGTGGTAGAGGTTGCCGAAGAACTCGTCGAAGCCGTGCGCGGTCGGTAGATGCTCGTCGCGATCCCCGAAGTGGTTCTTCCCGAACTGCCCGGTCGAGTATCCGAGCGGCTTGAGGAGCTCGGCGATCGTCGGATCGTCGGCTGAGAGCCCGTTGGCGGCGCCCGGCAGCCCGACCTTGCTGAGACCTGTGCGGTACACGCTCTGCCCGGTGATGAACGCCGAGCGCCCGGCGGTACAGCTCTGCTCGCCGTAGGAATCCGTGAATCGAACCCCTTCGGAGGCGATCCGGTCAATGTTGGGCGTGCGGTACCCCATCAATCCGTCGCTGTAACAGCTCAGATTCGTGATCCCGATGTCGTCACCCCAGATGACGACGATGTTCGGCTTCTTGGACGCTGACACGCGGCGGCTCCGTTCGTTTT
>JANNQQ010000202.1:0-2161 GCA_031400835.1 Actinomycetes bacterium
TGACAAAGCAGACGACCGTGCGGCTGCCCGATGACCTCGCCGACGATGCAGAGGCCGTCGCCCGAGTCCGCGGTGACAGCGTCAACCAGCTCATCATCGATGCCCTTGCCGCCGAGATCGAACGAGTTCGAGCCGACTCCGACTTCACCGCACGAGCCAAAAAGCTGCTCGAACGTGATCGGGAGATCCTCGACCGCCTCGCGAAGTGACCCGCTCTCTCAGCCTTGCTGAGTTCTGGTACCTGGCGGAACACGTCACCGGCATCAACGCTGCGACCCTGATCAAGGCCAGCCGGGTCGAGCTCGCCGACTCCGCACTCCGCACTCCACGCGCCTCAGGCGGGCTTTGCGGACACCGAGTCCTATCCCGACCTGTACGACAAGGCTGCAGTGCTCGCCTGCCGGATCTCGTGGAACCATCCTCTGCCCGACGGCAACAAGCGAGCTGCGTGGGCGTGCCTCGTGCTGTTCATCGACCTCAACGAGGGATCAAAGAACGACGAGCATCCCGACACCGACGACGCCGTGGCAGCGATGCTCGCCGTAGCGGCGCGGGAGCTCGACGAGGCATGGCTCGCGACCTGGCTCCGCGAACGGGTCACCTTCCGATACTGACCCCGCACGCCCATTCGCCTTCATCGGCCAGCTCCTGGTTGGGCCGTGCGCTGACGTGCGGCCCAACCAGGTCGCTCCAGAGGTTCAGCCGGCCACCCGCATCAGCGCGGGTTCGGGCGCAGTTCAGGCTCCGGCGACGAACGCTACGACGACGTAGGGGCGTGACGATCGAAGTTCTCTCGTCGCCGGTCGTAGATCGTGGTCGCACGCGGATCAGCGTGCCGGACCGCGAGTTGGACGTCGCGCAGCGGTACTCCCGCATCGAGCGCTGCCATGATGAACGCTCCTCGGAGCATGTGTGGGTGGCCGCATGATCGGTCACGAGGTTGCCGAGGAGGTCGGATGTGGGCGTCGGAGCGAACACGCCCTATGGGACGCCCAGCTGTAGGCCGAGATACTCGATGTCTGAAGTGGGGCGTGCCTGGAGTTCTGAGGACATGTCCTCATGCCAGCGACGCAACCGCTCGACGCGTTCAGCCGAGACTCGGGGCACGTCTTGCGGCATCGCTCCAACGGTACGCGGTCCGTGCCTGCGGAATTGCCCATCGACAACATCGACAGCAACCCGGCGGTATGGGCGATCCCGGAACACGATGGGGCGGTCGTGCAAGCTTGCGTCATGCGCGTCGCCGCCTACCAGGCCCCGTACCGGCCCTTCCCTGCTCGGGGTGGAGCAGAACTCGTGGCTGCATACCTCGACCTCGCACAGGCGGAGGGCGTCGAGATCGTGTGTTGCCCCGAGGCGCTCATCGGCGAGCTGGCGAACGAGTCCGATGGCGACACACCCGCGACCGTCGCGCTGTCGATCGTTGACGGCGAACTCGAAGCCGCAATCGCCCCATTGCTCGGCTGGGACATGACCATCGTGGTCGGGTTCACCGAACGAGGTGCCGACGGCCAGATGCACAACGCCGCGGCGGTGATCTCCGACTCGACGATCAGCGGCATCTACCGCAAGACCTACCCGGGCAGCTCGGCCTGCGTGGCCGGGACGGAACTCCCGATCTTCCACCACCGAAACGTGCAGTTCGGCGTGCTCATCTGCAACGACGCCCATTACGTCGAGCCCGCGCGGGTGCTCGCTGCCAGGGGAGCCCAGTTGCTCGTCGTGCCGGTGCATGGTGGCCACCGACCCGAGAAGGAGAACGCGTGGCGTGCGAGAGGAACGAATGTCCTTGTCGCCCGAGCCGTCGAGAACGGCATTCCGCTCGTCGCTGCAGACGTTGCGGGCTGGCAGGGCGAACGTGTCTGCCACGGCACCACGGCGATCGTCGACGCCCAAGGCACCGTGGTCGCTGCTGCTCGACAGCTCGAGGAGGGCCTCATCGTCGCCGACATCTCGCTCGACGGGTTGAGCGGAGGAATGGATGGCCTTCTGCTCGGCTGCGCCAACCCCTCCGTCACCGAACAGTTTCTCGCCCTCTGGAGCTGACAGCGACCCGGCGATGTGGGACGTTGTGGCGGAGGGGTTGGCGCAGCCGAGCAGAAGGCCATCCATTCCTCCGCTCAACCCGTCGAGCGAGATGTCGGCGACGATGAGGCTCTCC
>JANNQQ010000203.1:0-5860 GCA_031400835.1 Actinomycetes bacterium
TGGAGCTTCCCGTCGAGGCTTGCGGCGCCCGGCACCGAAGGGTGTAGCGGTTCGAGCGCGATGCCGCGCACGTGGCCGTTGGGGTGCGGCCAGACGGGTGGAGGCGAGTCCGACTCGGCGAGGATGTGCTTTAGCGGCGGCGCGGCCCACGCCGTCTCGATTCCCCGCGACTCACCTTTGAAGCGCGCCGGGAACACGTATCGGAGTCCGTGGCTAAGGAACTCGGCAGCCTGGGGTGCTGCTGCGCGGCGATCGGGGAGGACGAGTTGCACCTCCTCCAAACGCTTGAGACTGCGATGGACGGACGCGATGTCCATGAGCAGCGAATCAGCGATCCGTTGGAGCGTGGAGGGCGACGACTGCCCGAGCAACCGCACGAGTACGACGATGTCCTGCCCGCGAAGCATCCTCGAATCGTAGCATATTTCTCATATTGTGAAAAATGAAAAACGCACTCTACCGAACCCTTCCTCGCGCCCGACCTCGCGCCGGGTGAGTCCGCAGAGTCGACGTTGACGGAGCTCGAGCAGGCCGAGGTGCAATAGTTCGTCAATTACATCTCTTTCGACTCCCTGGCAGCAGCTACCGGCTTCAGCGACGCCCAAGCGCCGGAGGCAAAGGCCCGGGTGGCGCCCAACGGCCGCACAGACCCCGGAAATGGGCTGTCCGTCGGGCAGGTCCGCGGTGAGTCCATGAAATGCCGGATTCCAACTGGGTCGTATTGCGCCTTCCGATCGCCCGTCGAGCACCGAGATATCAGCGACCCGGACACAGGTGGCGGCTACACGGTCAAGCTCTACGATCGTCCCTCTCGCGAGACCGTGGTTCTGCGACCTGACAAGGACGCAGCCGGATACGCGTCGATCGAGCTGCATCCCTCGGACTACGACAGCCTTGTGGTCGCCGAGTTGGTCGAAGTGCTCGACCTATGAGAATCCTGCTCTGGCACGGATACCTGCTCGGCGGTACGGGGTCGAACGTCTACACACGGCAACTGGCGCGCGAGTGGTCGCTTGCCGGGCACGACGTTACGGTGTTGTCGCAGGAAGCTGAACCGGAGCGCTTCGACCTCGGGACGGCGACCACTGCGCGCCCGGAGGTCGGAGGGCTGCTCCCCGTGTTCGTGCTCGATCGGTACGAGGGCTACACCGTCAAGCGCGTGCCTGACTGCACGAGAGCGGAGCTTGAAGAGTGGGTCGAGGCAAACGCGGCAGCGGTTCGCGAGCTGCTTCCGGCCGATCTTGTGTTCACGAACCATGTGCTCCTCGGTGGCCCCGTTGGGGCGGCGACTGGGGCTCGGTATGCGGTCAAGGCGCACGGCTCGGAGCTCGAGTATGCAATGCGCGGGAACGCGGAGCTATCGGAGTGGGGACGAGCCGCGCTCACCGATGCGGCTGCGACGTTCGTCGGCTCGCGACACATCCGCGAGGTGATCGAAGAGGTGTGTGGCCACGTTGACCGCGTGCACGAGGTGCCACCGGGTGTCGACATCGACTTCTGGGTTCCTGAGGTTCATGGTGTCGCGCGGGCTGCTTTGCTCGAGGAGGCTCGTCATGATCGACCGAATCCCGGCAATGCCGAAGAACGCGCGGCGGACGACGGGAACGGTCAGCGGCTCGCGACATTTCTCTCGGGAGAGCGGCCGACGATTGTCTACTTCGGGAAGCTCATTCCTCAAAAGGGCGTCCAGGTTCTGTTCGAGGCGATGCGGTTACTCGACGCGCGTGTGGTCGTGGTCGGCTTTGGTCCGGAGCGCGCCGCGTTGGAAGCGTTGGCAGCAGAGTTCAGGCTGGACGCCCTCTTTACCGGCCCGCTTGAGCATCGGCACCTGCGGCACCTGCTCGCTCTTGCCGACGTGTGCGTCGTCCCAAGCATCTTCCCCGAGGCCTTCGGAATGGTCGCCGCGGAGGCCGCGGCTGCAGGGTGCCCGCCCCTCGTCTCGCGTCACTCTGGGCTAGCTGAGGTCGCTGCTGGCATTGAGGCGGGGTACCCCGAAGGACTGCGAGACTTGGCAGGGTTTCCGACGGGCGACGCGGCAGCGCTGCGAGTCCAGCTCACGCGTCTGCTCTCACTGACGGGCGCGGATCGAGAGAGAGTCCGCGCTGCAGCCAGAGCGGCCGTCGTCGAGCGCTGGAGCTGGTCAGGGATCGCTAAACGGCTGCTTGAACTATCGATGAATTGACGCCTCCTCATCACTTCCCGTTGTGAAGTTTTGGACTAGCCTTTACGGGGAATGGGCGAGTCGCAGAAGGTTCCGTACGACCAGTTGCTTCGCGAGGCGCGCGAGCGGTTTGAGGCTGGCACCGATCTCACCGTGTCCGTCGAGGAGGAGTTCGCACTCCTCGACCCGACGACCCTTGATCTCGTCAATCGGTTCGAGGACGTTCAGGCTGCCGCCGCCGAGACCCCCCTCATCGAGAACCTCGCCGGCGAGCTGATTGCCTCTGAGGTGGAGATCAAGACAGGGCGCCAGGAGACGGTCGTGGATGCGATCGCGGCCATCCCAGAGCGGCGCGCTGAGCTCGCCGCCGTCGTCGAGCCTCTCGGACTTGCGCTCGGCGCGACAGGGTCGCATCCGTGGGCGAGCTGGAAGGATCAGCGGATCATCGACACGCCGCACTACCGGCGGAACGACCAGCTCCTCCGATACGTCGTCTGGAAGAACACCACCTTCGGCCTCCATGTCCACGTCGGTGTCCAGGGTGCCGACCGGGCAATCGCCGCCGTCAACGGTGTCCGGAACTGGCTTCCGGAGCTCCTGGCTCTCTCGGCGAGCTCCCCGTTTGCGGAGGGGGTCAATACGGGTCTCCACAGCGCCAGGACGCAGATCTTCACACGCTTTTTCCCGCGCTGCGGCGTGCCCGACACGTTCTCGAACTGGGACGACTACGAGGCCTATGTCCGCTTCCTCTACGAGACGCGCTCGATCGATGAGCACACCCAGCTCTGGTGGAGCATTCGGCCGCATTTTGCGTTCCCCACGGTGGAGATCCGCATCTGCGACGCGCAACCCGACGCGGCCGAGGCTCAGTCGCTAGTTGCCTGCGTAGCCGCGCTCACAGCAAGAGTGCTCCGTGCGCATGACGAGGGCGAGCCAATGCTGCTGCAACCTCACCGCTTGCTCGAGGAAAACATCTGGAGAGCAATCCGCTACGGCCTGTCGGGAGAGCTGATCGACCTTGAGGCCGGAGACGTGCTTCCCGCGCGTGCCCGGCTTGAACGACTCTTCGAGTGGGTAGAGCCCGTTGCCCGCGAGCTCGGCATCGAGCGGCTCGTGCAAACACCTGCAACTGGCCCTGCCGAACGGCAGCTTGCGCGCTTCGACGAAGGCGCCTCCCTTGAGACAATCTACGCGGAGCAGGTCGGTCTGACCTCGCCTGCTCGCATCGGTTAGGAGTGCTCGAAACGGGCTATGTCGATTCCAGCGTTGGCCAATCCAAGCAGCTACCCTGTCCGCGTACAACGAGAGCGAGTACCGGAGGTTTTCCCTCCTCTACCCGTTCGTAGTGGGTGAGAGGAGGTGTTTTTTCTATGGCAACCGGAACCGTGAAGTGGTTCAACGATGCGAAGGGCTACGGCTTCATCACTCCTGATGAGGGCGGCAAGGACCTGTTCGTGCATCACAGCAACATCGTCGGCAGCGGCTTCAAGTCGCTCGCTGAGAACGCTAAGGTCGAGTTCGAGGCCCGTGAGGGTCAGAAGGGCCCCGAGGCGGTCAACGTCCAGGCCCTGTGAGGTGACCGCTGCATGGCAGCGCGCTCCACACGACCTACGTCACCGATGCAGGGTGGCGCCAAGGGAACGAGGCGTCACTCTGCATCGTGATTTCAATCACGTCCCAGGAGGATCTGATCGCTACTGAGGCAAAGATCGAGATGGATGGCGAAGTGCTCGAGGCACTTGGCGGCGGCATGTTCCGCGTCAAGCTCGACAACGGCCATGAGCTCATCGCGTACACCGCCGGCAAGATGCGCCGGTACCGCATCCGCATGGCCCCGGGCGACCGCATCAGCGTGCAGGTCTCGACGTACGACCTTTCGCGCGGCCGGATCGTCTACCGACACCGGTAGACTCCTCGCCCGGACTCCCGGTTAATCCGCGGTTGATGCAGGAGCGGAGGCACGGGGGCAGTTTGTGCTGCATAATTCGGCGCGCCGATGCCATTTCGGCGTGTCTTTGTGAGGGCTTTTCACCCGGAGGTTTGAGTGGACTTCTTTGTTGACCATGCTGTGCTCTTCGCGCTTCTGTGCGCTGGCGTCGCGATTGCGTTCGGCCTCTATCTGACCTACTGGCTGCTCGCGCAGCCGGCCGGTAACGAGCGGATGCGAGAGATCTCGCGCGCCGTGCAGGAGGGCGCTGCGGCGTACCTCTCCAAGCAGTACAAGACGATTGCGGTCGTCGCGGTGGTGCCGTTTCTCGCGCTTGGGTTCTACGACAAGCTCGGCTGGGGTACAGCGATCGGCTTCCTGATTGGCGCGGTGCTCTCCGCAGCCGCCGGCTTCATCGGGATGAACGTCGCAGTTCGGTCTAACGTCCGGACGGCGGAGGCGGCCCGTGAGGGAGTGGCACCTGCCTTCAAGGTGGCATTCCGCGCTGGCTCGGTAACGGGGCTACTTGTCGTCGGTCTCGGTCTGCTCGGCGTCGCAGGCTACTACTGGGTCCTGACCGACCTCTTCGACAACACGGCGGAGTCCGCGGTCGACGATCTCATCGGGCTCGCATTCGGCGGTTCTCTGATCTCCGTCTTCGCCCGGCTGGGTGGCGGCATCTTCACGAAGGCCGCAGACGTTGGTGCTGACCTCGTCGGCATGATCGAGGCTGGCATTCCAGAGGACGATCCGCGGAACCCGGCAGTCATCGCCGACAACGTCGGTGACAACGTCGGTGACTGCGCGGGTATGGCGGCCGACCTCTTCGAGACGTACGCAGTCACTGCGGTCGCGGTAATGCTGCTCGGCGTCGCGTACCCCATGAACCACCTCGAGCTCTATCCGCTTGCGCTTGGCGGGATCTCGATCCTCGCGTCGGTGATAGGAACGTTCTTCGCGCGCATTGGCCGCGGTGAGAACGCCATCATCAATGCGCTGTACAAGAGCGTCATCGTTGCAACGCTGCTGTCAGCGGTGGGGTTCATTCCGGTCACGCTCGCGTTCGACGGTGAGGGAAGCTTCTCGTTCTGGCAGCTCTACGGGCCAGCGTTGATCGGGCTTGCGATCACCTTCCTGCTGGTCGCGATCACCGAGTTCTACACCGGCTCGAGGTGGGGCCCGGTGAAGAAGATCGCCGAAGCCTCCCAGACGGGACACGCGACGAACATCATCGCCGGCCTCGCCTATGGAATGCAGGCGACCGCCTTGCCCGTGATCGTCATCGCCGCGGGCATCGTCGGTGCCTGGGCCGCGGCGGGCGAGAACATCTACGGGATCGCTGTCGCCGTGATGGCACAGCTCTCGATGACAGGTCTGATCGTTGCGCTCGACGCGTACGGCCCGGTGACCGACAACGCTGGCGGGATCGCCGAGATGGCGGACATGCCCGAGAGCGTGCGCGGCGTCACTGATCCGCTCGATGCCGTCGGCAACACGACGAAGGCTGTGACGAAGGGCTATGCAATCGGGTCGGCCGGGCTCGCCGCGCTCATTCTCTTCAATGAGTACGTCGAGCGTCTGGCACAAGAAGGGCTCGATCTGAGCTTCAGCCTCAATGACCCGTGGGTCATCGCGGGTCTCTTCGTCGGCGGAATGATGCCCTTCCTGTTCGCCTCGATGGCGATGACGGCCGTCGGCCGCGTCGGTGGCGAGGTCGTCGAGGAAGTGCGCCGCCAGTTCCGGGACGACCCGGGCATCATGGAGGGCACTTC
>JANNQQ010000204.1:0-9790 GCA_031400835.1 Actinomycetes bacterium
GCGCGGCGTTCGCCGTGCGCGACGTCGAGATCGACGTCGTGCACGGCCCGAACGCCGCCGAAGCGCCGGCCGACCCCCCGCAAGCGGAGGATCGGCTCGGCGCTCGTTACTGCTCCAACGGTCACCTGACCTACTTGATGACCTGGTTCGTGATGACGCCGTTCTTAACGACCTTGATCTTCCCCTGCCACGGCAGGCTCTTCTTCACGCACGGCGGCTGCGTGCGGCCAGGCGCCGGGCTGGTCTTCTTGAACAGCCCACCGAACGACTGGTCGACGTTCGGCACGTACCCAACAACCGCGGTACCGATGCTGCCGTCAGCGTTCTTGACGACCTGCAACGGATACTGGTCCTGGATCGCCTGCCGATTTGCGTCGAGCTTGACGATGCCCTTGTCGGACACCTCGTAACCGGACGCATTGGTCCTCGGCATGCTCGCCTGGAGCTTCGCCCCGGTCTGCCCCGCCGAAGCGCTGAGACCGCGGATGAACGCCCACGCCGCGTTGTAGTAGTTGTAGACGAACCCATCGGCGTAGTTGCCGCCGTTGAGCCCGGGGTAGTGCTTGGCGACGACTGCCTCGTAGGCCTTCGCCTGCTTCGTCTTCAGGCCCGGGCCGGTGCCGAAGCCGCCGACGTACGAGCCAACGACCTTCGGAGCGACAACCTTGTCAGCGCCAAGGAAGGCGAAGAACAGGTTGCCGATGTGCTGACTCGGCTTGAGGGCGCCGTTCGTCTGCTCAAACGCCGTCAGAGCAGCGCTCGTCCCGGTTCCGCCGACGACCCAGAAGTACCCGTCAATCGTGTCGGGTGTGGGTAGCTGCGCAACGAAGGACGAGTAGTCCGTGGTTCCAAGCGGCGGGAACACGCGCTTTGTGATCTTGCCGCCGATGGCACAGAAGTCGGCAATGATGCCCGCTCCGGACGTCCAGCCGAAGCTGTAGTCGTCCATGATGATTGCGGCATTACGCCAACCGAGCTTCTTGTACGCGATCTCACCGATACCGGCGTTCCACTGGGCACCGTCGCCGTGGTAGCGGAACATGTTCTTCGGTGCGATCTGTAGCGTCGGGTCCTGCGACCCGGCGGTGCCGATGATGAACGTCTTCGTCGGGTGCTTCTTCGCGTAGTTCGCGACGTAGACCGCCTCGTCACCGGAGAGCGGGCCGATCATCACGTCTGCCTTGAGCTGCTCCATCAGCCGACGCGTTTCCTTGACCGCGGTCGGGACCGTGTCATCGCCGCAGCCGAAGCCGACGACCTTCACGGATGTGCCACCGATCTTGATCCCGGTCATGCCTGCGGACGGCTTCTTGGGATTCTTGACCTTCCCGCCTGCGTACTGCGCAAATGCTGCCAAGGCGCCGCCGATGTCCGGCTCATAGCCGAACCCGAACCCACCCTTGCAGTCGGTCATGATCGCCACTCGGACCTCTTTGGCCTTCGACGCCGCGAGCGACGTCGAGACAGCCACGGTGGCCAAGATTACGATCACGCCGAGCGGAAGCAGCAGCTTCCAGTGACGCGAGAAACGAGTCATTCTTTGTTGCCCTCCTTGGTTGACTAGCAAACGAAACACGGTTGATCGACCCTTGATCACGATCTGCGAACACCCTCCTTTCCTACACCTGCTCACCCGCTGGAATCGCCGTCACGGCCGGCTCATCTGGACCCCCTCCACGCCTAGCGAGGCTCCAGAGCCTGTCCCACGCGCCCATCAGGCCGTCGGGAGAGACAATCACTATGACGAGAAAAACAAGCCCGATGATTGTGTTGAAGCTTCCGCCGATCCGGACGGTGTCGAGGAGATCAGTCAGCCAGCTGTCCCGAACGTAGTTGTTGATCACGATGAAGGCGATGGCACCGATCCACGCCCCTTCGATTCGGGTGAGGCCTCCGATGACGGCGACGATCAGAAGATCGATGGTGGATTGCAGGCCGATGTCACCGGGTGATATCTGCCCTTGCCACCACACGAGCAGCACGCCGGCCAGAGACGCCATGAACGCAGCGAGACCAAATGCGAGCGTTCGATGCAGCGGAACGGCGTAGCCAAGGGAGCTCATCCGCACGGGTTCGTCCCGTAGGCCCTGGAGCGCGAGACCGAACGGCGTCCTGGTCACGAACCGGATCAGGACGTAGACGAACACAGCGACGCCGAGCGCGATGTAGAAGAGGCGATTGCGGTCGTTGACGATGTCGCCGACGAACGGGGGGGTGTAGCTGTTGATGTTCGCGATTCCGGAAAACCCGGACACGACCGTCACCTGGCCGACGAAGTAGAACCCCACAACCGAGAACGTGAGCGTGATCATCAGGAAGTAGATGCCCGTGCTCCGCGCCGCGAGAGCGCCGAGGAGAAGGCCGAGGATCGTCGTGCCGAGAAGGGCAATGACGAGGGCGAGTGTTGGATCCCAACCGAGGAGAAGCCCCTTGGTCTCGCCGCCCTCGCCGCCCTTCGTGACCATGTTGCCGATCATGAAACCAGCCATCCCCATGAGCATCGTCTGAGCGAGCGAGATCATGCCACCGTATGCAGCAAGGAAGATCATGCTCGCGGCGGCGATCCCAACGATGAGCGCCTGGGTGAGGATCACGTCGACCCAGTAGGCGTTGAAGATCAAGGGCGCGGCGAGCGCCAGAATCAGCCCTCCCATTCCAATCGCGCGCTCGGTGACGACCTTCGGATCGCGGGTCATGAGAACCTTCCGAACAGACCCTGCGGGCGGAATGCGAGCACCAGAGCGAGCAACATGAACGTGAACACGATCGAATACTGCGTACAGCAGTTGGTACCCGCGGTCGGCAGGTAGACGGCTGAGAACGAGAAGACGAGCCCGTAAAGCAACGAGCCGGCGGCAGCACCGAGCAGTGACCCGAGGCCGCCGATGATCACCACCACGAGCGAGTTGAGGAGCCACTGCCCGTCCTGGCCGGAGGCGACGGCGCCCTGGGAGGCTCCGACGGCACCGCCGAAAGCCGCGAGCGACGAGCCGACCACGAAGGCGATCGCGAACGTGAGCTGGATGTTGACTCCGAGCGCCGAGGTCATCTGGCGGTCATCGACGCCTGCGCGGATGACCATCCCGGTGCGCGTGCGGAAGAGCCAGAGCCAGAGCCCGAGCCCGACCGTGAGACCGAGAAGGAGCACCGCCAGGCGCGCCACCGAGTAGTCGATTCCCAGAAGCGGCAGCTCGACGAGCCGGTTCGTCCAGCCCGGCCACGTGACGCTCGAGGCGATCCCCTCGTTGAAATGCGCGATCACCTGGTCGGCGATAATCACCGAGATCGCGATCGTGATGAGCGCCTGTCTGAGCTCTTGCCCCTGGTTCCATCGCAGGAAGATCTGCTGGACGACGAGCCCCACGCCACCGATCACTACCGCTGCGACAAGCGCCGGGAACACCCACTCCCACGTATTGACCTCCGTGCCAAGGATCGAATATCCCGACCCCGTCATCTTCTGCTGTACCTCGTAGGCGATGTAGCCGCCGAGGAGATAGAAGGACCCGTGCGCCATGTTGACGACCCGCATGAGCCCAAAGATCAGCGAGAAGCCGCTCGCGACGATGAACAGCAGGCCTGCGAAGGTGAGCCCGTTCAGCAGCGTGCGGGTAAAGCTGCGCCAGTCGTCGATGGCCGACCCGAAGGTCGTCGTGCGCCAGTTGCCACCGATATCGGGCGCTGGGTTCGCGAGAACGACGATGTAGAGGAGCACGAAACCGACGAGTCCTGCCACAAGCAGCCGCGGCAGGAGCCGCCTCACATCGACGTGAAGAACGCGTTCGACCATCCAGGATGCGAGCCTATCCTGCACCTCGGCGCACTTCAACCACCTTTTGAGCGATAATCGATTATTCGTCGCCTCGATTTGCGAGACTCTGGCGGCGGCGTCCGCACTTCCGACACTAGGACGGCTCGTAGTCGGCGAACGGTCGGACCGCACACTCCGGGGCGCCAAACGCCGTCGCGCGCTTCTCGGCCGAGTTGAGGAACACGGTGGCGCGCTCAAGGCTTGCCGCGTACACCTCAGAGCTCCGCGTCTTCTTGTAGGTCTCGTAGCCCAGTGCGAGACCGTCGTAGTACGCGGCAAGCTCCTCTGCGAGCGCGGTGAGCTGCGTGCGCTCCTCGGCTGTCGCACCCTTGAGGCGGCCGACGTCGCCCGCTAAGCGCTTCCCACGCGTCGACCACGGTTTGAGCACCTCGAACCCCGTCTCGGCGGGCAACCCGAGCGCCTCGATGTCCTCGCGCGCCTTGTCGCACAGGCCCGCGAGCTGTTCGACCGCATCCGAACGGTCGGGCGCGTCATCGCCGCCACACCCTGCAAGAAGCAACGCCGTGGCGAGTAAGCCGATGATCGCTGCGGCGCGCACGGCCCGGGACTCTACCCGCGCTCGAGGGCGAGCCCGGCGGCGAGCACGACGTCATTTCGCGGCGCCGTAAGTTGGAGGTTCCCCATCGCGAGCCCTGCCCACCCGACGAGGTTGACCCAACGCAGAAACGACGAGAGCGGGAGCCGAATCTCAAGCTCGTCCGCCTCCGCAGCGGGAAGATCGATGCCAACGCAGGGGCTGCAGTAGAGATCGAGTGGAGGGTGCCACGCCCTCCACTCGAGCAAGGCTCGATATCCCTCGGTGACCGCCTGCACGTCGACTCTGGCAGCCGCCTCGAGCTTCGAGCGCATCCCGTCCCCATACTCATCTGCGCGAGAGGGAAACGTTGCCGCATGCGATCGCGCAGCCTCATGGAGGAAGACAGGCCACGTCTCCGATACCGCATCCGGGATGGTTGCCTCAACCACCGTCGCACCCAATCGCTCGAGAACAGGCACCCATTCCTCGGCTGCGTCGCTCCGCTCCGTCGGCCGTCCGTCTCCGACTCCAGGGGGTTGACGAAGCAACCCGATCGTCAGCCCCGCAAGGCGCGGCTCCGGCACAGGCGTCTGCGAAAGGACCGACCAGAGCGCCGCAGCGTCTTCGACCGTCCGCGCCATTGGCCCGACCGTGTCCAGGCTCGGGACGAGCGGGAAGACACCGTCGAGCGGAGCCGTGCCCCAGGCGGGCTTGAAGCCGACAACGTCACAGCACGCGGCAGGGAGCCGGATAGAGCAGCCCGTATCGGTGCCAATTGCGAGGTCGCAGAGCCCCGCCGCGAGGGCGGCGGCGTTGCCGCTCGACGAGCCGCCCGTCGTGCGTCCCGGATGCACCGGATTTTGGCAGGTGCCGTACCACGGGTTCGTCCCGAGCACACCCCATGCGAACTCGGGGAGATGCCCCTTGCCGATCATGCTTGCGCCCGCAGCAAGCGCACGGGAGACGACGGTCGCGTCCCGTGTAGGGATGTGATCGGCGTACAGACGCGAGCCGTAGGTCGTCCTGATCCCGGCAGTGTCGATGAGATCCTTGACCAGCAGCCGCTTTCCCACGAGCGGACCGACAAGCGTCCGCTGCACCGGCTCATCTAGCCAGGTGATGACCGCGTTCGTAGGATCGCCCACCGCGCGAGCGTACCCACCGGGCGAGTGCCGAGTTACTTCTGGACGAGCGCGAACGAGCGCGCAACATCGAGCGCGTCGGCCACTGTTCCAGCGTCGGCCTTGTCGCCGACCATGACGTTCACCTGGAAATCACGGTTGCCACGCGTTACCTGGGCAACGGCTCCCCTGCCGGCGAAGCACTCGAAGGTACCGCGTCGAAGCTTCATGCCCGACAGCGGTAGCGAGCCAGCGCCGATGCTCTCGCGCCAACCGATCACAACAACCACGGCACCGTCGGCAGGCACGCGATAGGTCGCGACCTGGCACTCCGTGACGATCGCCCGTGCACCCTTGGTGCCAACGACGAGCAACGTCCGTGGGTCAGTGGTGGTAGACGGCGCGCGGTCGACCTTCGCCCAGCCAGACGGGATATCGAGCGACACCCCGCCGTTGCGGACGATCTCAACGGCACCGGCAAACGCCGGAATGGTGACGAACGCAGCACAAATCGCTGCAAACAGGGTAAGTCTTGACAGCCGCCGATTCATGATCCGGTCCACATGGTAGGCGAAAGGCGCAACATTTTGAAGCCCATCTCGGACGGAGCACCAGGGAGGGGTGTGTCCCTCATGCAAGGGACATCGACATCGGTCGCCGACGCCTTGAGAGGATCGTTACTCCTCACCTGGCGGCAAGCGCCGCAGCTCGAATCTCAGCGAGGGTTGCGCGTGGTGTGAGCGCCTCCGGATCGACGATGAGATGCACGACCGCCGGCTTCCCGGAGGCGAGCGCACGATCGATCGCGGGGCCGGCAGCGGCCGTCGTCTCAACCCGCTCACCGTGCGCGCCGAAGGCACGCGCGAGCGCCGCGAAGTCCGGGTTACGGAGATCTGTCCCGCTCACCCGACCGGGGTAGTGACGCTCCTGGTGCATGCGGATCGTCCCATACATCCCGTTGTCGAAGATCACGACCACGATCGGGAGCTCGAACTGAACGGCGGTCGCGAGCTCGGGCGATGACATGAGGAAATCGCCATCGCCCGCGAGACACACCACCTGGCGGTCTGGATGCACGAGCTTGGCCGCGATCGCTGCCGGCAGCCCGTACGCCATCGCGCCGCTGAGAGGAGCAAGCTGCGTGCCGTAGCGGCGGAATGTCCAGAACCGATGTGCCCAGACGGTGAAGTTCCCGGCGCCGTTGGTCAGGATCGTGTCATCGTCGAGCCGCTCGGAAAGGAGCCCCATGACCGCAGTGGGATCGACCGGGCCAGGAAGGACCCGCCCGCTGAGATTCTCAAGGAACTGTGCGTGCGCCTCGTCCATTAGGCCTCTGCGCGCTGTGGCGCGCAGGGCCGGAGTCTGAGCGAGAGCCAATGCAAACCGCGATCCGGAGGCGACAACCCCAAGCGTTGGTGAGTACACACGCCCAAGCTCCTCCGGTTCCGGGTGCACGTGCACGAACGTTCGTCCTACGTCGGGTGGCTCGAACACGGTGAATCCTTGCGTCTCGATGTCGCCGAGCCGCGTCCCAACCACAAGGAGCGCATCAGCCGTGGCGAGCCGCTCGGACAGGCGGGGGTCGGCGGCAAGCCCGAGATGGCCGGCGTAGCACGGCGAAAGGTTGTCGACGTAGTCCTGACACCTCCATGCAGCGGCAACGGGGACGCCGCTCTGCTCGCACCATTCAGCGAGCTCCGTGTGCGCCGCGGTACTCCATGGCTGCCCGCCGACGATCACGAGCGGTCGTGCGGCATCCTCAAGAATCGCCCGTACCTGCTCGACTTCGGTGGCTTCTGGGTCTTTCTGCATCCGGGAATAAGCCCTGGCGTCATCTGCACTCGTCCGTTCGGTGAGCATGTCCTCGGGGAGCGCGAGCACCACCGGCCCCGGACGGCCCGAGGTCGCGGTTTGGTAGGCGCGGGCGACAAGCTCCGGGATACGGCCCGGGTCGTCGATCTGCGTAACCCACTTCGACATGCTCCCAAAGACCGCGCCGTAGTCGAGCTCCTGGAAAGCCTCGCGCCCCACCTGGTCGCGCGGCACCTGACCCACCAGGAGGATGAGCGGCGTGCCGTCCTGAAACGCCGTGTGAACACCGACCGAGGCGTGAGTTGCGCCAGGGCCGCGCGTCACCATGCAGACCCCCGGGCGACCTGTGAGCTTGCCGTATGCCTCTGCCATGTTCGCGGCGCCAGCCTCGTGTCGGCAGGTCACGTATCGCAGCGCCGGCGTGTCGTGAAGCGCGTCGAGGATATCGAGGTAGCTCTCACCCGGCACGCCAAAAATCAGGTCGGCTCCGTGGACAACAAGCTGATCGACGAGGAGGCGTCCTCCTGTCCGAGGGGTCATCAGCGCGGGACCTGGAGCGCATGCTCGCAGTGCACGGTCGCGCGCTGGAGCTTCGGTCGGTTTTCGTCGGCGGGGTCGACGTACCGGATCGTGCGCTTGCCGTCCCACTCGGCGGGCAAGACCAGCACGCGAACGAACGACGTCTCAAGATGGGCTGAGGCATACGCCTCGACGGGGTCCGACCCGCTCTCGAACCAGGCTCCACCCGGCCCGTAGAACGATGACGCCCCCTCGGAGCGGATCTCAAGCCCTCCGGCGAGGAGAAAGCGAATGCCAGGCCCGGGGTGGGTGTGCCGATATGCGACACCGCCGAGCGGAAACGTGACCGTGTCGCACCTGATGATCCACGCCGCAAACGGGTCGAGGTCGACACGTGCCGAGAGCAGAGCGTCGCGAGCCTCATCCTCGTCGTGGTCGAATTGCCAGACGAGGGCAGGCCCTTCGACGGTCGCAGCGCCGAACCGGGCTTCCTTGTTCGCAACGTCGTAGACGACCCGGTTGCCGCCGATCGTCTCGACGCCGGTCTCGAACTCGTAGAGCGAGAGCCTCATTCGAGCGCGACTCTATCGCCTTGCCGACGATCGCCTGGCCATGTCATTCTCGACTGGCACGACCTTCAACCACTCCTGAGCTCGTTTGGTGACGAGGACGACACAACAGGAGCGATTACGCTCAACTACGCAAGTCGTCCGAGCGAGGTTGAGCAGTTCTTCCGCACGCGCGACCGGCCGACCCGAGACGTCGAGGGCGTTGCCATCGATGAGGTACTCGATGCCGAGTTGCTCACCGAGTAGGCAGGCGCCGACACCGCACCTCAGTGGAAATACTGGCCCCCGTCAATCACTATTGTCTGGCCGGTCACGAACGACGACGTCTCACCCGCGAGATAGACAACCGCGCCAACGACATCCTCGGGCTCCTGATCACGTTGGATCGTCCGTGCCGAGACCGATGCCTCGCGGAGCTTCTCGACGACCTCAGGGTGCTCGAGAACACCCTGCGACATCGTGAAGCCGGGTGCGACGCAGTTCACCCGCACGCCATCCTTCCCGAGCTCCTTCGCCAGCGCTCGAGTGAAGGCGACGATCGCCCCTTTGCTGGTCACGTAGTGCAAGAGGAATGGCACTCCGCGAAACGGTGTTCCCGAGGAGATGTTGACGATGGTCCCGCCTCCCTGGGTGCGCATCACCGGAACCGCCGCGCGACAGGTGAGGAACATGGATGCCAGGTTGACGTCCATGACGCGACGCCACTCGTCGAGCGGAATCTCGGTGAAAGGGCGCATCTCGAGCGTCGCATAGAGGCCCGCATTGTTGACGAGGATGTCAAGCGAGTCACATCGCTCAACCGTCTCAACCACCAGGCGGGCGACATCGTCCTCCGAGGCCACGTCGACGGTGAGGCCCACCCCATCCGGGTATGACCTGGCCGCCTCCTCCGCCCCGCGGAGATCCGCGATCACGATGCGTGCACCCGCTGCGGCCAGCCCGTCGGCGATCGCGCGACCGATGCCTTGCGAGCCACCCGTGACGACAGCGACCTTGCCGGCAAGAGGCGTCATTGGAGCGGTGAAAACGGGGTCGGGACGAGGATCCGGTTCTGCTGCGTGTGAATCAGCGGCGCGATCTTTGGCAGAAACGCCTTCCAATCGTCACGGGCCTGAAGCGCCGCACGTCGCGTCTCGCGCTCCTCGAATGAGGCGTACCGCCACATGCTCGTGTAGGTCGACAGCGCCCCGATCTCGGTCGTGAACGCGCCGATGAAGCCACCGAGGACCTCCTGCTGAATCAGGATCCCTTCGCTTGCGTAGAGACGCACGAGCTCCGGAAGCTTGCCGGTGTGAACGTGGTACTCCCTCTGCTCAAGAATCATTCCAAGCTCACTTTCAGCCGCAGTGTTGGGGCATTCTTGCCTTGGGCAAGACTGCCTAGACGAGCATTGTCACCGTGGTTCCAGCTCTGTCATAGG
>JANNQQ010000205.1:0-6504 GCA_031400835.1 Actinomycetes bacterium
CACCGCTTCGCGATCGAGGACGCGCCGCAGGCGTATGCAATCCTCACCGGGAAGGACGTGGACGCACGCCCCTACGGCGTGTTACTCGAGTACTCCGAGGTAGACCAGGCACCTCTCCGAGCTCCGGTCACGCGCAAGGCACTAGGTGCACCAACAGGCTCAGGGGTGGGTCTCATCGGAGCCGGGGCGTTCGCGCGCGCGACCCTCATTCCCGCGCTCAAGGACGCAGGAGCACACCTCACCGCAGTGACCAGTGAAGGAGGCCTCACCGCTGCCGACGTCGCCGCTCGGTTCGGCTTCGAGCGGGCCGCGGCGTCGGTCGACGAGATCCTCGACGACGATGCAATCGGCGCAGTCGTGATCGCGACCCGGCACCAGAGCCACGCCGGACTAGCAGCGGCAGCGCTTCGCGCCGGGAAGGCGGTTTTTGTCGAGAAGCCGATGGCGCTCTCGGCCGAGCAGCTGTTGGAGGTTGAGGAGGCGCTTGGACCGGAGTCCGTGTTGATGGTCGGCTTCAACCGGAGGTTTGCGCCACTCGTCCATCGTCTCCAACAAGAGCTCGCGGGTTGCGACGATCTCGCCCTGCTGATGCGCGTGAACGCCGGCCCGCTCCCGGACGATCACTGGCTCAACGACCCCGAGGATGGCGGCGGTCGTCTCCTTGGCGAGGCCTGTCATTTCATCGACCTCCTCTCAGTCGTGGCCGGCTCCGACGCGCTCGCTGCCCATGCCGTTGCAACGCCGCAGCCTGGGCGTCCTCTCGCCTGCAGCGACAACTTCTCGGCGCAGATCCGGTTCGCCACCGGCGTTTGCACGCTCGTGTATTCGGGCGGGGGAGACACGAAGCTGCCAAAGGAGCGCCTTGAGGTCTTCGGTGGTGGTGTCTCGGCCGTTCTCGACGACTTCCGCGTGCTCGAGCTCTATCGAGGCGGCAAGCAGCAGCGCGTGAAGAGCGCACAGGACAAGGGGCATCGCGGCGAGATCATCCGCTTCCTCGCTGCTGCCCAAGGTCGGGAGCCTGCGCCACCGGTGGCGTCCTACCTCGACTCGACGCGGCTGACCCTCGCGCTCGCGGACTCGCTGCGAACGGGTCAACCGGTCGGTATGGCGAAGGCACCGTGAGTGTCGTCATCGCCGACCCAATCGCTCGAATCCGTGCCTGGGGCGAGGCGCGCGACTGGAAAGGCTACGACCCGTACGACGCGCTGAACAGCCCACTTGCTCCGTACCTCACCTTGGGGACACGGGTCGGTAGGCGCGTGCTCACGCAGAGCGTCAAGCTCTCACCGCTCAACCTGCGGCCCGCTCTCCGCATTGCACCAGCGTGGAACGCGAAGGCGATCGCGCTTGTTGCCTCCGGCTACGCACGACTGTGGGCTGCTTCGGCCGACGAGGCTGCACGTGGGCAGGCCCGGCGGTGGCTCGGGTGGTTGGTCGATCACAGCACTGCCGACATGGGTCTCGGGTGGGGGTACCACTTCGACGTCCAGACGCGGTTCTTCGCCTACCGCTCCGGCACTCCGAACATCATCGCCACGAGCTTCGCCGCGCACGCCCTGCACGACGGCCATGAACTGCTTGGAGATCGAGAGTGGGGTGAAGCCGCCTCGAGGACATGCGACTTTCTCGTCGCGTCGCTCCTCCAGGAGAGCGACGGGCGCGCCTACTTTCGCTATCTGCCCTCCGAACGAGAGCTCGTGCACAACGCGAACGTGCTTGGCTGCTCGGTCCTCGCCCGGACGGCGGCGCTCACGGGCCGGGGCGATCTTCCGGCAACCGCAGCCTCAGCATTGCAATCCACGCTCGTGGCGCAACAGCCCGACGGCGCCTGGCCCTACGCAGAGGGCGCAGGCCATGGCTGGGTTGACAACTTTCACACGGGCTACGTCCTCGAAGGGCTTATGGCCTGCGAGGCCGTTGTCGGTGATCTCCGCGAGCGTCTTGAGCGCGGGCTCGACTTCTGGGAGCGCGAGTTCTTCCTTACGGACGGGACACCGAAGTACTTCGCTGGGCAGACGCTTCCTGTGGATGCCCACAACTACGCCCAGGCGATCGAGACGTGGCTCGCTGTCGCAAGCTGGCGGCCCGGCGCAGTCGCATCAGCAACTCGAACGGCCACGCAGCTCGTCGAGAGGATGCTGGCCGCTGACGGGCATGTCGCCTTCCAGAAGCGACGACTGTGGACGAGCAAGGTGCCGTTCGTTCGATGGACGACCGCTCCGGCGTTTCGCGCGCTCGCTCGTCTTGAGCTCGTTCGTTCGCGCATCGCAGCGGAGGGGTCGGCATGAAGGTGTGGATCGATCTGGCGAACTCGCCGCACGTGCCCTTCTTCGTCCCGTTGGTCGATGCGTTCAGCGCGCGCGGCGACGAGGTCGTGCTCACCGCACGGGACCACGCGCAGACGCGCTCGCTCGCCGAGAGCGCCTGGCCAGAAGTGACGATCATCGGCGGGGTCAGCCCGCCGGGCAGGCTGGCGAAGGGCCGTGCGATAGCCGGTCGCGCGCTCGAGTTGCGCCGGTTCGCGCGGACGCGGCGTCCCAACGTTGCTCTCTCGCACGGGTCATACGCGCAGGTCGTTGGCGCCCGCCTGGCGCGGGTCCCGGCGGTGACGATGATGGACTACGAGCACCAGCCTGCGAATCACCTGAGCTTCCGGCTCGCCCGTCGGGTGATCGTTCCTGCAAGCTTTCCTGAGGAGAGTCTGAAGTGGTTCGGAGCCCGCACGGCGAAGGTCGTGCGCTACGAAGGGTTCAAAGAGCAGCTCTACCTCGCAGGCGTCACCTCTGACCCCGAGGTGCTTCGCTCGCTCGGGCTCGATCCGGGCCGGATCACGACAGCCATGCGGCCGCCACCCGAGGGAGCGTTGTACCACCGTGAGGGAAACTCCCGTTTTGACGACATCCTCGAGCACGTGCTCGCCGAGGGTGCGCAGGTTGTGTTGCTGCCGCGCGACATCGCGCAAGCGGGGCGCTACCGGCGGCCTGGGGTTGTGATTCCGGAGCGTCCGGTGGATGGCACGGCGTTGCTCGCGACGGTCGATTTCACGATCGGGGCAGGGGGGACGATGACGCGTGAGTCGGCGCTGATCGGCACGCCGACGTACACGGTCTTCCTCGGTGAGCTGGCGACGGTGGACGCCGAGCTCATTCGGCTGGGGAGGATCGTCGATCTGCGGGAGTCCGGGCTGCCGACCGTCGAACGCAAGCCGCCCGGTGCCTTCGGCGGCGACGCAGAGCGAGCGCGCGCCATCGTTGAGACGGTGCTCCGCACCGTGGACGGCGTTGCTTAGACGTGAGTCTGCACTGTGGGGAGTGCGCTTCCGTGCCGTGAGGACGTGGCCGCCAGCCCAGCCCAGACTTCAGTCTGCGCTGAGGGAAGTGCGTTCCGTGCCGTGATCGTTCCTCACAACGGCACCGCGGTTGCGATCACAGGATCCCGCAGCCGGCGACGTAACCCTTCGTCGGTCACAACGTCCACCTCGCAGTCGAGTGCCTCAGCAAGGTCCATGGAAAGCGCCCCAAGATCGAGAAGGCTGCGCCCGGACTCAAGCGCGACAAAGAAGATCGACGTCTCCTACATCCAGCTCGCCCCGCGCCACGGAGCCAAAGACACGGATATTTGAGGCACCGTGGGAAGCGGCAATACGCACAAGCTCGTCGCGTCGCGCGCGAAGCTCATGGAGCGCGGGAACCGAACGACGAGCGTGCGACTGCATAACCGCTTGATCGCATGCGCTGCGACCGTGACGCAGCCTGTCATACAGATTGGCGTGTCACGACGAATGCTTGGGACATACACCTACGCCCTCGTTTACCAGTCCAGACTTCAGTCTGCACTGAGGGAAGTGCGCTTTCGTGCCGTAGAGACGTGGCCGCGCGCGCGTTCCTACAGTGCAGACTGAAGTCTGGACTGGAACCGTAGAGACGTGGCCGCGCGCCCGTTCCTACAGTGCAGACTGAAGTCTGCACTGGCGGACTCTGGGCTGGGCTGGAATGTCCGTTTGTCCCGACCCTGCGTATTCTCTGCGTATGGGGAAAGGGGCCAGCGGAGACGATTCCTTGAGGGTGGCGATCGCAGGCCCTCGCAAGGGGAGGGGGCGGATCGTCGCCGCCCTCGGCATGGACAGGATCGACGTCGACGCTAGCGCCTCCGACGCCGAGAGCCTGATCGCGCAGCTCCAGACGCCCGCACCAGACGTCGTCGTAGTGAACGGGTCGGGAGGGCAGCGGCGTACGCAGATCCAGCTTCTGCGTCGGGCACTCCCAGACACGCCGCTCGTCGTCGTCGCGGGAGACTCCAGGATTGCCGACATCCGCGAGACGCTCGCGGAGGGAGCCGATGGAGTCGTGCTGGAGGAAGACGTCACGACGTGCCTCGCGATGGCGATTCGCCTCGTCGTTCGGGGACAGATGGTCGTGCCCGGGTCTCTTCGCTCAGCCGTTTCGACACCGATCCTCTCCCCGAGGGAGAAGCAGGTTCTCGCCATGGTTGTGATGGGCTTCGCGAACCGGGAGATCTCACAGAAGCTGCACGTAACCGAGGGAACGGTGAAGAGCCACCTGTCCACGGCATACCGGAAGCTGGGCGTCGGCTCGCGAAGCGAGGCGACTCGGGCCATTCTCGATCCCGAGCGCGGGTTGGGCACCGGCATCCTTGCGATCCTGGGCAGCGCCGACAAACCGGAGTGACGGTTCAGGTGCCCGCATCGCTTGACGTTCCGTCGACCTCGGGCACCCCGCGGCTGGTCATCCGGGGCATCAGCAAGCGATGGAGCCCCTCGCGGCCTCCTGTACTGGATGACATCAGCCTGGAGTTGGGGCAAGGAGAGCTCGTCTCGTTGATCGGTGAGAACGGGATCGGCAAGACGACGCTGTTGCGCATCGTGGCGGGCCTGATCTACCCGGACGCCGGCGAGGTCCTGGTAGATGGGTTCGTCACACGACGGGACCGAGTCGCCTACCAGAGGCGGGTCGGCTTCCTCTCGACCGGCTCCAGCGGGCTGTACGCACGCATGACGCCGCGCCAGCACCTCGAATTCGCAGCTCGGATCGCCTTCGTTCCGCGGTCCGACCGTCGCCTCGCGTGCGACGACGTGATCGCTCACTTCGAGCTTGCCGAGCTCGCGACCCAGCGGGTCGACAGGCTCTCGATGGGGCAGCGACAACGGGTACGTCTCGCACTGGCCTTCCTGCACCGCCCTCATCTCGTTCTCCTCGACGAGCCCTTGAACAGCCTCGATGAACACGGTGCGCGGATGCTTGCCGAGACACTTGCGACGTTCTGCCGGGGTGGAGGCTCTGCGATCTGTTGCACGCCAACGGGAGCAGAGGTCGCTGGGCTCGTCGATGGTGTCACCGAGGTGCTTCGTCTCGTCGGCGGGAAGCTGCATCCAGGATGACCGCAGTCCGTGAGCTCTGGGCCGGGGGTGTCGCCATCGCGACCCGCGACTGGCTGCTCTTCCGCAGCTACCGGATGCGGTTCTTCACCCAGTTCATCGGAGGGCTCTTCACCGTCGTCCTCTTCTACTACATCTCGCAGATCGTCAGCTCGAGTGCATTCGACAGCCCCGAGGAGTACTTCGCCTTCGTCGTCGTCGGACTGATCGTCATGGAGGTGCTCGCCGGGACGCTGTCGGCGGTGCCCCTCGCTGTCCGCCAGGAGCTCGTCGCGGGCACCCTTGAGCGGCTCGTCGTGTCGCCGTTCGGCACGGTTGCCGCGGTGTTCTCGATGCTCGCCTTCCCCTTCCTGCTTGCCTTCATCCGTGGCGTCGTCACATTGACGATCGCGACCCTTGCCTTCGGGATGCCGGTCGTGTGGGAGACGGCCCCGCTCGCAATTCCGGTCGCATTCGTAGGCGCCATCTCCTTCGCACCCTTCACACTCATGATCGCCGCGAGTGTTTTGACGATGAAGCAGGCCGGCGCAGGAACGGGCCTGATCATGGGTGTGCTCGCGCTCGTCGGCGGGTTCTTCTTTCCCGTTGCACTCCTTCCCGATTGGCTGGAGTGGGCGTCAAAGGTTCAGCCCTTCACACCCGCGCTCAACCTGCTCCGGAACCTGCTCGTCGGCACCCCGCTCGAGGGGTCGGCGCTAGGAGCGTTGGCACGTATGGTCTTCTTCGCGCTCGTGCTCATGCCGGTCGGAGTGTGGGTGCTGCGCTTGGCAGTGCGGAGCGCGCAAAGACGCGGCACAATTACCGAGTATTAGCGCCACCGAAACTGAGTATGCTTAACGGCAGGGGGAACCGAGGAACGGGGAGGCTTTACGTGTGTCCACAGCACAACGTATGACCAATCCGGCGATGCTCGCCGAGCAGGCGCGTATCCCTGATCACGTCGTCCACAGGACATTCGTCAGGGAGACGGTCATCCTCAATCTCAAGACCGGGAAATACCACGGGTTGAACCTGACTGCGGGCCGGATGTTCGAGCTCGTGGACGAAGCAGCGACCCTGCAGGACGTGGCCCGGCGACTCTCCGAGGAGTACGAGCAGCCGCTCGATGA
>JANNQQ010000206.1:0-13780 GCA_031400835.1 Actinomycetes bacterium
GCGAAGCTCGACAAGCTCGAACGAAACGCCGATCGGGCGGCCGTCTACCTCGTGTCAAGCGACCTCGCGGGCGACCCCGACGCTGCTCGGGCGCTCAGCAGTGCTTTCGGTGCGCGGGTCGTCCTCTTTCAGGTGTTCGGCCCCCCGGTTTCGCTTGGCGTAGCGATGGACAGCGCCGACGAGTCTCCCGGGGGGATTGCACGCGACCCGGTCGCGCTCGCGGCGGTTGAGCGCGGAAGTGCTCGGGGCCGCGTGATGCGCGGGCAGACCGAGTACGCCGAGGTCGCGACGCAGCTCTTCACCGGGGAGATCCTCCTGCTGTCGGGCTCTCTCTCCGACCAGCTCGCGACGGTGGCGCTCGTCAAACGGCGCTTGCTGGCCGCATCCGCGATTGCGGTCATGCTCGCTGTACTGCTTGGCGCCGTCGCCGCCGGAATGCACGCGCGCCGGATTCGCCGAATCGAGCGGGCTGCAGTACGGATTGCAGAGGGGTCGTTCGACGAGCCGCTCGTCGACAACGGTGACGACGAGCTCGCTGAGCTGGCTGCGACCTTCGAGCGCATGCGTGTTCAGCTCCGCCAGCTCGACACAGCACGGAAGGAGTTCGTCGCAAATGCCTCGCACGAGCTCCGGACACCGCTGTTCTCGCTGGCCGGGTTTCTCGAGCTGATGGCCGACGAAGACCTCGACGAGGAGACACGCACCGGCTTCCTGACCACGACGCGTGAGCAGGTCGAGCGGTTGACCCGCCTTGCAGCCAACCTGCTCGACCTCTCGCGAATCGATGCCGGAAGGCTGCACGTCGAACGCGAGGATGTGAACCTCCAGGAGATCGCAGCGACGCTGGTCGAGGAACTCGGCCCGATCGGCGAGCTCACGGGTCATGTCGTGTCTGCGCCGCCCAGCGGCGCGGTGTGGGCGTGGGCCGACGAGGAACGCGTCCTGCAGATTGGTCGCGCGATTGCCGGGAACGCTCTTGCGCACACGCCCTCGGGGTCACAGGTGACCATCGGTGCAATGGGTTCCGACACCGGTGTCGTCTTGACGGTCTCGGATGACGGACCTGGGATCGAGCCAGAGCACATGGATCGGGTGTTTGATCGCTTCTACCGTGCGAACGTGGCTCATGCATCGGGGAGCGGGCTTGGTCTCGCGATCGCCCGAGAGCTCGCTCAGCGCATGGGTGGGGGGATCTCACTTGAATCGCGGCCGGGCCACACCCGCTTCACGGTGTCGCTTCCGGCGGCCGAGGGCTCCATCGAGGAGGCAGTCTGACCTTTCCGGCTCCCGTTTCCACGTGAAAACGGTGGGGCCTCGCACGGGGTCGGCTACCGTGCGGGCGGTGTCCCCGCGCAACGTGATCGCACTCTCCCTCGTCGCAGCGGTGCTCGGCGGTGCGGCCTCATTCCTGATCGGCGAAGGAATAGGTGGCGGCGACACCGTGACCACCGTCGTCCGGGTCTCACCGGCGGACACGGAACCAGCCGCAGCTCAGTCGAAGCCCCGGCCACTGACCGGTTCGGGGTTTGACCCGGCGGCGATCTACGCGCGCCGCTCGCCGGGTGTCGTGACGATCTACGCGAATCTGGGCGCTGATGGGGTCTCGCAGGGGTCAGGCTTCATCGCGTCGGCGGACGGTGCGATCCTCACGAACTCTCACGTCATCACGAACGTGGCCGAGGCCGGCCCGACCGGCGCAGTACGGGGCGCGGACGAGGTCTTCGTCGAGTTCAAGGACGGCGAGCGAATCCCCGCCTCGATCGTCGGGTGGGACCTGTTCAATGATGTCGGCGTGCTCAAAGTCGATCCGGCCGAACACGCCATCACGACCCTTCCACTTGGAAACTCGGACGCGGTCGTCGTCGGCACGCCCGTTGCTGCGATCGGGAGCCCGTTCGGCAAGCAGAGCTCGCTCGCAGTTGGCGTCGTCTCGGCGACCGGTCGGACGATCGACTCCCTCACCTCGCCGTTCGCGATTGCTGACGCGATCCAGATCGACGCGCCGATCAACCGCGGGAACTCCGGTGGGCCTCTTTTTGACGACCGCGGGGAAGTCATCGGCATCAACGCCCAGATCCAATCGACCTCGGGAACAGCAGAGGGCGTGGGCTTTGCAATTCCGATAGCGATCGTGAAGAAGGCGCTCGCCGATATTCTCCGTACGGGAAAGGTCGAGTACGCCTACGTTGGGATCCAGTCACAGGATGTGACGTCTGGCATGGCCCGTGCGCTGGGTCTCGATGCCGAGCGCGGCGCCTTGGTGGTCAAGGTTGAGCAGGGCACACCCGCAGCTGAAGCCGGTCTTGCCGCCGGGTCGAGCATTCGAAGCTACAACGGGCTGGAGGTGACCGTCGGTGGCGACATCGTTGTCGCGATCGCCGGTTCACCCGTCGACTCTGCCGACGACGTCGGGAGGATCGTCACGCGCAGGTTGCGACCAGGACAGAAGACGGTCTTCACCGTCATCCGTGACGGGAGCCGCGTGCGTGTCGACGTGACGCTTGGCAAGCGCCCCGCCCGCTCTGAGTGACCGGTGCCTCTACGATAGGCCCCATGCGTCCCGCCCCATTCTTGGCCACGCGGCAGCATGTGCGTGCGTGTCAGCGGTGAGTGCAATGCCTGAGGTTAAGGCGCCCGAGATCGCGGTCGTCAGTCCAGCAACCCTCGCGAGGGTGGGCTGCGTCGCGGCAACCGAGCCTGCCGAGCTCGAGGAGATTCTCGCAGAAGCACGCCATGCTCAGGGACTCTGGGAGCGTGAGCCGTTTGCCACCCGCAGCGCCCTCCTCCGCCGCGTGGCCCACGAGATCGTTGCCGATGATGTTGCGCTTGCGCGGCTGATTGTCGACGAGACCGGGAAGCCGCTCGCAGAGGCGTACACACACGACCTTCTCGTCGCAGTCGAGGAGTTGATGTGGCTTGCGAATCGGCTCGAGAGCGTGCTTGCTCAGAAGAGGCTCCCCTTTCCTCAGCTGGTGCTGAAGCAGAAGCGCGGCTGGGTCAGTCACGAGCCGGTCGGTGTGGTTGGTGTCATCAGTCCATGGAACTTTCCTCTGGGGTTGCCGCTGACACAGGTGGCGACAGCCGTTGCCGCGGGCAATGCGGTCGTGTTGAAGCCCTCGGAGCTCACCCCGCTCACCGGCGCACGGATCGAGGCACTCTTTCGGCGAGCAGGTGCACCCGCCGGACTTGTGAGGGTCGTGCACGGTCACGGTGAGAGCGTCGGTGCGGCGCTTGTCGGCCATCGCCAGATCGACGCGCTTGTGTTCACCGGCTCCACCGAGGTCGGCCGGATTGTTGGGCGCCGTGCCGGTGAGCGGCTCTGCCCCGCGACGCTTGAGCTGGGCGGGAAGGATCCGATGCTTGTCCTCGACGACGCCGATCTCGATCGGGCGGTCGCTGGAGCGTTGTGGGGCTCGTTCGCGAACTGTGGCCAGGTCTGCTCTGGAATAGAGCGCATCTACGTCCACCGTTCGCTGCATGACGCGTTCGTCGAACGTTTCGTCGACGGGGCGCGGAGACTTCGGATCGGCGACGGCCGCGATCCTGGCATCGAACTTGGCCCGCTGATCAGCGAGGAGCAGCGCGACCGCGTCGAGGCGCTTGTGGGAGACGCGATTGCACACGGCGCGGAGCTCCTTACGGGCGGAACCCGACCGTCCACGGGCCTCCCGGGCTGGTTCCACGAGCCGACCATCCTCTCGGGAGAGCCGGCTTCGGCGAGGCTCCGCGACGAAGAGCTTTTCGGGCCGGTTGTTACCGTTGTCTCAATTGACAATGACATGAGTGCGGTGCGGCTCGCAAACGATTCTCGGTTCGCGCTTGGCGCGAGTATTTGGACGCGAGACGTTGCGCGCGGCCGAGAGCTTGCGCGGCAGGTACGCGCTGGATCGGTGTGGCTCAACGATCACCTCTACTCCTTTGGTGCGGGACAGGCTCCGTGGGGTGGTCGTGGCGCGTCCGGGGTGGGTCGAACCCATGGTCGGCAGGGGCTCGAGTCGCTCTCGCACGTGAAGTTCACCGACTCCGACCGCGGCTGGATTGCGCCGGGCTGGTGGTACCCCTACTCCGATCGCGTCGTCGACGGCTTTCGCGGTGTTCTCGGAGGGCTTCACGCCGACGGTCCCACGGCACGGCTGAAGGCGCTATCGGCGCACAGGCGCGGGCTGGCCCACCTTGTCAGGAAGGCGCTTTCGTGAGCGAGTTGTCGCACGTTGATGAAGGTTCGGGCGCCGTTCGGATGGTGGATGTCGGCGGTAAGGACGTGACGCGCCGTCGCGCGGTGGCCCGAGGGTTGGTGAAAATGGCCCCCGAAACCGCGGCACGGCTCCGCAACCTTCCGAAGGGCGATGCGCTGGTAGTCGCCCAGATCGCAGGGATCCAGGGAGCCAAGCGGACATCCGAGCTCATTCCGCTCTGTCATCCACTCCCGCTCAGCAGCGTCTCGGTGGAGCTCGTCGTGATCGACGGAGCCATGGCTATCACGGCTACAGCGCTGACGACGGCGCAGACGGGCGTCGAGATGGAGGCGCTTACCGCGGTGGCTGTCGCAGCACTCACCGTGTACGACATGGCGAAGGCGATCGACCCCGCGATGGAGATCGGCGAGATCGGCCTCGTCTCGAAGACGAAGGAACCGCTCTGAGCGCGGTTGCCCTTCCGGCTCTGTCAACGCGGCTTGCACGGCTCGTCAAGCTCGAGCACACGGTCTTCGCACTCCCCTTTGCGTACATCGGCGCGGTCCTCGCTGTGGACGGCTGGCCGGGTGCCGCGGCCGTTGGCTGGATCACGCTCGCGATGGTGGGTGCGCGCACCCTGGCGATGGGTCTCAATCGACTCATTGACGCCGGGCTTGATGCTCGGAACCCGCGGACGGCCTCGCGTGAGCTTCCCACCGGGGCGCTGACTCGTGCTCAGGTTGGGGCGTTCTGCGCCTTCGCACTGGCCCTCTACGTGCTCGCGGTTTGGAACCTTGACCCTGTAGTCCGCTGGCTGTGGCCGATCCCGGTTGGACTCTTCGTCGTCTACCCGTACCTCAAGCGTTTTACGTGGCTCTGCCATCTCTGGCTCGGAGCCTCGCTCGGGTTGGCGCCCGTTGGCGCCTGGGTTGCGCTCACCGGCGAGCTGCCGTGGGAGGCGTGGGCACTCGGTGGTGCCGTCGCCCTGTGGGTTGCCGGATTCGATCTCTTCTACTCACTCCTCGATCTCGAGCACGATCGGAGCGTTGGTCTGTGCTCGTGGGCAACGCGGTTCGGGGAGCGCGGGGTGTTCGCCGCTGCCGGACTGATGCACGCGGGAACCATCGTCCTGCTTTCCGCTGCCGGAGTCGGCCTCGGCCTCGGCCTCGCCTACTGTCTCGGTCTCGGTCTCGTGGGGCTCCTGCTGGCGTTCGAGCACTCTCTGGTCGGACCGGGAGATCAGCGACGGCTCGATGCGGCGTTCTTCACGGTCAACGGGATCATCAGCCTGACCTTTCTTGCCTTCGTCGTGCTCGAGTCCGCGACGTGATCGACGCGCAGCGTCTGGAGAAACGGTACGGCGCGAAGCGGGTCCTTCGCGATCTCAGCTTCCAGCTCGATGCGGGATCGACGTTGCTCATCACCGGCGCAAACGGTTCGGGCAAGACGACGCTTCTGCGTCTTCTTGCGGGTCTCGCGGCACCGACGTCGGGAACGCTAACCGTCGAGGTCGATCGCGGTCGCGTCGGCTACATCGGTCACGAGGCACTGGTGTACCGAGAGCTGACTGCACTTGAGAACCTCGAGCTCTACGGCACGCTGTACCGCGTCCCGGAACGGCGCGTGCGGATCGGGATGCTGCTCGAACGGTTCGGTCTCTGGGACGTCCGGTCGGAGCGCGTGTCGAGCTATTCGCGCGGCATGGTCCAACGGCTCGCGCTCTGCCGTGCGCTGCTCCACGAACCGGAACTCTTGCTCCTCGATGAGCCGCACTCCTCCCTCGACGAGGGCGGAGCAGCCCTGCTCGATCGAGAGCTCGAGCTACTTTCCGGCAAGGCCACGCTTGTGGTCTCGACCCACGATCCGGCGCGCATTGAGCGACTTGCGACCTCGCGCCTCGCGTTGGGACACGCATGACCCGGCTCGGTGGCTACGGCGCGGACGTCATGGCGCTCGCGCGCAAGGATCTCCGTCTCGAGCTGCGTGCTCGCGAGACACTCCCGGCGATGCTTCTCTTCGTCGTCGCAGCGCTCGTCGTGTTCCACTTTGCGCTCCCACCTGACGCCTCTGACGATGCCGCCTACGGGTTGCTCTGGGTCGCGCTTGTGTTCACCGCACTCCTCGGGCTCACGCGCGCCTGGGCTCCTGAACGCGAGGCCGGCGCCCTTGACGGACTCGTGCTCGCTCCTTGCGATAGGAGCGCCATCTGGCTTGGCAAGACGATCGCGGCACTCGCATTCCTCCTCGCAGCAAGCGTCGTTGCGCTCCCCGCGTTTGCGCTGCTGTTTGCGCCACTGCGGGTCTCATCCCTTGCAGGTGTCCTGCTTGCGTCGGTTGGAATCTGCGCGGTGGGGTCGCTCGTCTCGGCGATGGCGGCCGCGAGCAGTGGTCGCGAGATCCTGCTGCCGTTGCTGTTCCTCCCGCTCGCCATCCCGCTCATCGTCGGGGGCATTGGCGCCAGCGTTTCGTCCGAACCGGGCACGTACCTCACCTTCCTCGCCCTGTATGACGTCGTGTTCGCGATACTTTCATGGGCGACGTTTGAATACGTCGTGACCGAGTAACCCGTGTCGCCGATGCCCCTACGTCTTTCAGCACCTGTGCTCGCCTACCTGACGGTGATCCTGTTTGGTGCTTCGGCCGTGCTCATTTTCGCGGTTGCTCCAATCGACAGCGATCAGGGCATCTCGCAGAAGATCTTCTACATCCACGTTCCCATCGCGCTCACGGCCTATGCGGGCTTCGGGCTCGGTGCTTGGAAGGCACTGCGGCTCCTGGCCACTCGGGGGCCACGCTATGACCTCGAGAGCTACACGGCGATTCATCAGGGCACGATCTTCGGAGCGCTGACGCTCATCACAGGGTCGATCTGGGCGAAAGCGTCCTGGGGCGTCTGGTGGACGTGGGGCGAGGACCAGCTTGTCCTCTTCCTCGTGCTGTTCCTGTTTTACTGCGCGTACTTCATGCTGCGCTTCTCGATCGAGCCCGGTGCACGGCGCGAGCGCATCTCGGCGGTCTACGCGCTGTTTGGAGTCGCGCTCATCCCGGTGAGCTTCCTCGCGATCCGGCTTGCCGAGAACCGCATCCACCCAACGGTGTTCACGCGTGATGGGCCGCAGATGTCGGGTGAGATCTTCCTGATCTTCTGTATCTCCTGGCTCGCCGTGTCGTTGCTTGCCTACGTCATGTACCTCATCGAGCTGCACGGCAAGCGAACCGACGCGCACCTGCGCGAGCTGCGAGAGGCACGAACGTGACCTCGGGCGAGAAGTACGTCGCCCTCACGTACGGCGTGGTTGTGCTCGTTGTGCTCGTGTGGGTGGCGATCATCGCCGCGAAGGTCGCACGACTCGAACGAGAAACGGGCGAGCTCGCGCAGGTCGAGCGCCCCCGCGACGATGGCTGAGTTCCTCATCTGGCCCGTCCTCATCGCCTACGGCGAGGCGGCATTCGCGTACGCCGGAGAGCTTCGCGGTCCGGGGCTTGGAGGGCGGCTCGCAACGTGGGGTGTGCGGGTCGGGTGGCTTGCCCAGACGGCACTGCTCGTCGCGCAGGCGCTCGCGGCTGAGGGGTTCCCATGGGGGACATGGGCCGGAGCCCTGAACCTTCTCTCGTGGCTGGTCGTGACCGGGTACTTGATCTGGGGGTGCAAACCGCGCTACCGGCTGCTCGGGTTGGTGGTCATGCCCATTGCTGCCGGTTTGCTTCTGCTCGCCTGGGCCGGTGGGGGCACGGGTGTCGCAGCTCACGACGAGGCGGGTGCGCTCCTTGCCGTGCATGTCGCCTTCATGCTTGCCGGCGTCGCGGGATTCACCATTGCGGCGGGTATGGCAGCGCTCTATCTCTGGGAGGAGCGACGACTCAAACGTCGTGACTCGGGTCTCCTCCGCCTCCGTGTTCCATCACTCGAGGCGCTCGATCGCTTGTCCGCACGCGTGGCTCTCGTGTCGTTTATCGCGCTCTCCGTAGGGATCGTCGTCGGGCTGGTCAGCTTCGAGAAGGGCGACTTCGACCTCGCGATGGCGGTGAGCATCGCAATCTGGTCGCTGTATGCGGTCGGTTTGATCCTCCGCCGCGAGATCGGGTTGCGCGGTCGTCGACTTGCGTTGTTGCTACTGACCGGGTTCGGGCTTGCCGTGATCGTCCTACCGCTCACCCACTTCGCAACGTGAGACTCGCTCTCATCGGCGTGTCGCACCACAGCGCTCCCGTCGAACTGCGCGAGCGTGTGGCGATGGACCTCGACGGCGCGTCGCGGCTTGCTCGGGTGCTCGCAGCAGGCGCCGAGGCGGTCGTGCTTTCGACGTGTAACCGCACCGAGCTGTACCTCGCAACCGAGGAAGGCGCCGAGCTCGACGACCAGGCCGGGGAGGCACTTCGCCAGCTCGCGGGGGACGACGCCGAGGCGCTCGCCCCGGTGATCTATCGCCTCGCGGACGAGTCGGCTGCGCTGCATCTCTTCCGCGTCGCTGCGGGGCTTGACTCACTCGTCCCCGGGGAGGGCGAGATCCTCGGTCAGGTGCGTAGCGCATACGACGCAGGCGCTGCGGGACCGCTGCTGGATCGCGTGTTCCGAATGGCGCTTCACGTCGGTCGCCGCGCCCGAGTGGAGACCGCGATCGGTGAAAGCCCGGCGTCCGTGCCGGCGGCCGCGGCAGCGTTGGCGCAGCAGGTGTTCGAGGGACTCGAAGGCCGCCGCGTCGTCCTCGTAGGAGCGGGTCGGATGAGCGATCTCACCGCGCGCAACCTCAGCTCACGAGGAGCGGTGATTGCGGCCGTGGCCAACCGAACCGTCGAACACGGCGCGGAGCTCGCAGTGCGTCATGGCGCAACCGCGGTGGCGCTCGACGGGCTCGGATCGGTGCTTGCCGAGGCTGACATCGTCGTTGCGTCGACGAGCGCGCCGGGCTTTGTGCTCAACGCCAACGACCTCGGGCCTGTGCTCCGGGCGCGCCGGGGTCGCCCGCTCCTGTTTGTCGATCTCGCGGTGCCGCGGGACATCGACCCAGCGCTCGCAGGCTTTGATGGATGCTTCGTCTACGACGTCGATGACCTCGAGGCCGTTGTCGCATCGACGCTCGTTGGTCGGCGTGCCGAAGCAGTCCGTGCCGAGCGCATGGTCGCGGCCGAAGCCGACCGCTTCCGGGAGTGGCAGGCGTCGCTCGCGGTCGTACCTGCGATCGCCTCCCTTCGCGCTCATGCCGAGGAGATCCGCGTTTCTGAGCTGGCCCGTGTGGAGGGGCGTCTCGGGCGACTCCCCGACGCCGAGCGGCAGGTCGTCGAGGTCGTTACGGCACAGATCGTGAACAAGCTGCTCCACCTTCCCACGGTTCGGATGAAGGAAGCATCTGTCACAGCCGACGGGGTGATCTATGCTGACGTGGTGCGGTATCTCTTCGGTCTTGGGGAGGACGACGAGGCATGACACGTCATCTAGTTGGTCGGCCACTGCCCTGTCAGGTGCCGACTGCGTTTGTTCGAATCCGACCACGCGGACGCCGCTTCTGCGGTGAGTCCGGGACTGCCGCCAACCGCCGCTGCCGTGCTGCTTCGCGTCGGGTCCCGCGGAAGTAGGCTCGCCCTCACCCAGGCTGAGGGTGCCGCAGAGCTGCTGCGCCGGCCGGGGGTGGAGATTGCGCTTGTCCCGATCACGACTGCGGGCGACCGTGATCGGACGCGACCGTTCGGTGAGATCGGTGCACGCGGCGTGTTCGTCAAGGAGCTTGAGGAGGCGCTGCTCGAGAACCGCATCGATGTTGCCGTTCACTCTGCGAAGGACATGACCTCCACGGACACGGAGGGACTCGTCGTTGGGGCATACATACGGCGGGAGGATCCGCGCGACGCCCTCTGCGGTGCTGGTTCGATTGAGCCTGGAATGCGGATCGGGACGGCGTCGGCCCGCCGGAGTGCGCTGCTGCTAGCGCTCGAGCCGTCGCTTTCAATCGAGCCGCTTCGCGGGAACATCGACACGCGGCTGCGCAAGCGCGGTGAACGGGGGCTCGACGCGATCGTGCTGGCCGCGTGCGGGCTCGACCGGCTGGGGCTTGCTGGTGAAATCGGATTGCGATTCGAGCCCGAGGTCATGTTGCCGGAGGCGGGGCAAGGAGCCTTGGCGCTTCAGGTGCGAGCGGGTGAAGCGGAGCTGGTCGTCGCGGCCGAGGACCCCGAGACGCGACGGCGGGTCGAGGCCGAGCGCGCTTGCCTTGCTGCGGTCGGCGGAGGGTGTCTCGCTCCTGTCGCCGCCTACCACGACGGCTCTGTTCTCACGGCCCTCGTCGCTGCCACGGATGGAAGCTGGGTCGAGCGCATCACCGGCGACGATCCCATTCTCCTTGGCCGAGAGCTCGCCGCCAGAGCGCACCCGAGCTAGGGATGGTCTGGCGCGCCTCCACCTCGCGGGCTGGCACGCCCTGATGGCGCGGGTCGTGGTCACGCGTCCCGCGGGGCAGGAGCGAGAGCTTGTCGCGCGGCTTGTCGCGCTCGGACATGAGGTTGAGCACATCCCTCTCATCGAGATCGAGAGCCTTGGCGACGATCCGATCGACGTCGCGCCCTACGACCTGATCGTGCTCACGAGCACGAACGGAGCTCGCGAGCTTCGACGGCGCATGGTTGGAATGCCCCAACGGGTTGCCGCGATTGGGCAGGCAACGGCAGATGCGTTCGGAGGCGCCGACGTGATCGCGAAGGTTTCGACCCAGGAAGGCCTTCTGGCCGACCTTCCGGTCACGCCAGGTCGAGTGCTCTTCGCTGCGGCCGAGGGCGCGCGCCGCGTGCTCCCTGACGCCCTACAGGCCGACGTCGTTGCGCTGTATCGGTCACGCCAGCTCTTTCCCGGGCCGTTCACCGCCGACATTGTCGTGGTTGCGTCGCCTTCGGCGTCCCGCGCTCTCGCAGCCGTCTCCCCCGACCTCGAGGTCGTCTCGATCGGACCCGAGACGACCAGCGCCGCGCGCGAGCTTGGTCTGAATGTGGTTGCGGAAGCTACGACACACGACCTTGAGGGTCTCGTCGCTGCGGTATCGCGAGTCGCCTCGTAGACTCGACCGATGGTCATCTGCTTTCTCACTGACTTCGGGTTGACCGATGATTTCGTGGGCACGTGTCACGGGGTGATCGAGCGGATTGCGCCGGGATCCCGCGTCATTGACGTGACGCACGGGATCCCGCCGCAGGCGGTGATGCAGGGAGCCTTTGTTCTCGCAGGCACGCTGCCCTACATGCCGGTCGGGGTGCACCTCGCAGTGGTTGATCCGGGTGTGGGCGGCGTTCGGAGGCCATTGGCGCTTCAAGACGGGGACGGGCGGCTGTTCGTCGGCCCCGACAACGGGTTGCTCTTGCCGGCGGCCGAGAGAGCCGGCATCGTCGAAGCGCGGGAGATCGCCAACCCCGCATTTGCGCTCGAGGCGGTCTCGCGGACGTTCCACGGACGGGACATCTTCGCGCCCGCAGCCGCCCATCTTGCTCTGGGGGTCTCACTCGCGGAGCTCGGGCCTCCGGTTGATCCCGAGGCGCTCGTTCGTCTCGACCTACCCGAACCCGCGTCTCACGACGGCCAGATCGACGCCGTCGCACTGCACGTCGACAGTTTTGGCAACATCTCCTTGAATCTCTCTCTTGACCTTCTCGAGGCGGCGGGGGTTCTCCCTGGCACACGGCTCGAGCTGGAGATCGCCGGGCAGAGGTACTACGCGGTGGCAGCGCGAACGTTCGCGGACGCTCGTTCGGGCGACGTGATTCTCTACGAGGACAGCTACCGGAACATGTCGGTTGCGATCAACCGGGGCAACGCCGCCGCCATGCTCCACGCGGTGCCTGGACGTGAGGTCACGATCCGCGTGCTCGACGGCACCGAGGCGCTCCGGCCCTTCTCCTAGACGATGGTTCTTCCGAGCGCGCTCGCAGCGAGCTCGACGGCGATTGCGGCGGTGCGGTTCTCCCGGTCGAGAATCGGGTTGACCTCGACAAGCTCGAGCGAGCCAACGAGCCCTGACTCGGCCGCAAGCTCGCACGCCAGATGGGCCTCGCGGTAGGTCAGCCCGCCTGGCACGGGCGTCCCGACGCCCGGTGCCACCTCTGGATCAAGCGCATCGAGGTCAAGCGAGATGTGAACGAACCCGGCCCCGGATGCGTGGTCGAGCGCCTCCCGCATCGCTCGCTCGATCCCGATCCGATCAATCTCGCTCATCGTGATCGCGCGCATGCCTGTGCGGCGGATCAGCTCCTTTTCTGCAGGGTAGAGAGATCGCGTCCCGAGCAGGACGACGCGGGTCGGGTCGACCGATGGCAGCATCAGGCCAGGGTGCGCGAACGCCTCGCCCGCCAGACCGAGTGCTGCGGCTAGCGGCATGCCGTGCACGTTTCCCGAGGGGCTCGTGGCGGGCGTATTGAGATCGCCATGGGCGTCGATCCAGATAGCGCCTCCAGGTCCGCCTGCCGCGGTTGCAAGTCCCGAGAGCGTGCCAAGGCCGACCGAGTGGTCGCCGCCGAGCACGAGGGGAAAGCCACCGGCCTCAACGACCCCGCGCACCTGTGCGGCGATGGCCGCGCATGCCTCGAGGATCTCCGGAAGAAAGCGCGCGTGCTCGTCGCGCACGGCGATCGCCTCGGGCTCGGGCGCGATGACGTTACCGAGATCGACCACCGCGCAACCACAGGCAGCGACTGCGTCTTCGAGTCCTGCGTACCGAATCGCTGAGGCGCCCATATCGACCCCGCGACGGCGCTGACCGAGGTCGAGTGGTGCGCCGACGATAGAAACGCTTCTGCCGGTGGAGGCCACGGCCACGAACGCTAGCTAGACTTCCGACGCGCGGCGAGGTAGCTCAGTTGGTAGAGCATACGGCTGAAAACCGTGGGGTCGCCGGTTCAAGTCCGGCTCTCGCCATTTTTCCCGCAAGCCCGCTTCGCGGCTTCGCCGCTGTGCTTTCCGCTCGCTGGGACTGTCCAGTTAGAGTGAACCAGTAGTGTGACTACCAGCGTTCCGGCGAGGTAATGGGAATCCACTCGGGCTCCGCGAGAAACGGGCAGGCACGAATTCTTCCGCAAGATGTCAAATCTCATCGGACGGGATGGACACGTGCGCGCGCCGATGACAACCCGGTACGTAGCTCATCGTTCCTTCTAGGCCTTGTCGTCTTGGCCATGGTTCTTGTGGGTGCGGAGTTTGGTTCGGCGCAGCCGTCAGCCGATTCCTTTGGAGCTGGGGAGGTGTATCGCGTTTGGCTTGACGGTCGCGCTGTCAATTTGAGTCAGGCGAGCCTGGCGGACGACTATTTCCCGGTTATCTCCCCGGATGGTCGTCGTGTGGCGTTCATGAGCAACCGGGGTCAGTCTCCACCGGGCCTGACCCGGGGGCGACTTTTCGTGGTCAGTAGCAGTGGTGGGCTCCCCCGGGGCTGGTCGAGGGAGATCGTGACCGAGTCGGATCTCCTCGGGGAGATCGTCTGGGCGCCCGATAGCTCTCGGCTTGCTGTTGCCTCTGCGGTTCCGGGTACCCGGTCTTGGTTGCACGTGGTTGGGCCGGGGAGCCGACAGCAGCTTGTTACCGGTCGTGTGCTGGTGGGGGGCAAGGGTGGCGAGATCAGATCGCCAGCTTGGAG
>JANNQQ010000207.1:0-2417 GCA_031400835.1 Actinomycetes bacterium
CGACTCGCTTCCTATCGCGTAGTCGTCCGATCGTGGAGAGCGGTGGTCGCGGCTCCTGCTCGGAGCGCGTCAAGTGCCGCAGCAAGGGTGCCTGGCGGGGCGATGTCGGTCGGCGTCGCGTCGAGCGGGAACCATCGGGCCTCGCGTACCTCGGCTAGGTCAGGCTTCGGCTCGTCATCCTCGCCGACGAGTCCGGCTGCGTAGTACTGCACCGACACGTGCTCGTCAGCAGGTTCCCCTGGATCGGCGTAAGGATCGATCCAGGTGCCGAGATAGCCGGTCACACGCACGGTGAGACCGACCTCCTCGAGAACCTCGCGCTCGGCCGTGTCGATCGGGTGCTCCGGTCCGTCGCAGAACCCAGACGGCGCGCACCAAAGATCGCGCCAGGGAGCAACCGCTCGGCGCGTCAAGAGCACACGTCTCTGCGCGTCGACGACAAACGCTGCGGCGCATGGCTTCGCGTTCGCCCAGAGGTCGCGCCCGCATGACGTGCAACGCGTTGGGAGTGGGGCGTCGAGACCGTGACCACACCACGCACAAAAACGGCTCACGCGAGCGTAGCCGCGTGCGACAGAAATGCCGCGATGAGCGCGCCACCCCGGTCGAGCCACGCCGGGAGCTGCGTCTCGGTCTCTGCGCGAAGGACGTCCGGTGGTACAGGGAGCTCGGACGCGCCCGTCGTGAACCAGTAGTCGAGCATGCCTGCGTTGACCTCCGGATGGAACTGCACCGCCCACGTGTTGTCTCCGAGGCGATAGGCCTGACGGGCGGCACCGTTGGCCGCCAGCAGTTCGGCTCCGGCCGGCAGTTCCCAGGTGTAGTAGTGCCACTGAAACGCATCGAACCGGGTTGGAAATGCAGCTCCCACAACGGGGTCACTGCTGCCTGCCTCTGTGAGCTCGACCTCATGCCAGCCGACCTCGCCCCTCTCCGCTGGCCCGATCCAAGAGCCGGCCGCGCGCGCTATGAGCTGAGCACCAAGGCACACACCAAGCAGCGGCACTCCCTCTGCCATCGTCTGGCGCAGGAACTCGGTCTCGCCCGCGAGCCATGGATGCTCGGCGTCCTGGTCGGGGTGCATCACCCCGCCGAACACCATGATCGCGTCGTAGTCGGAGGGCATGCCGGGGGTGGTCGTATCCGAGGCCACCCACACCGTGAGCTCATCTCCTCGGTCGACCGCGTGCTGCTCGAATGTGCCCCCACCGCCCATGGGTCCTGCCTGGTGAGTGATCGAGAGCACGCGCATCGCTCAGCAATGTATCGAGGTCACCGCCCTACGGATCGTCACGTGCGTTCCGGTAGCCCAGCCAACGAGTCCACTCGCAGGTGATTTTGTGATTCTCCCGGCGTAAAGGTCAGAACAACCGCAACTCGGACGACGGTGGTTCGATCCCGCCGGCTGCAGAGATCCCCGCCTCGTCCAGGAGGCCGCGGAAGATCGCGGCGCTCCGTGGGGCGAAGTCGTCGCGGTTGTTGTTGAAGCAACTCACGCGCGGACTGCTGTAGACGCAAGTAGACCTCGTCTTGCGATCCGGTCGGTGCTACCCGCTCGTATGTGCCGAATAGACGACTCCAGCGGACTACACGACTTGCCCGAGCTTTGCCTCCGCCGACCGTCCGGTGAATCGTGTTCTCTACGAGCTGTCGCCCGGCTCCGCGGGGCCGGAAGTCTGTTCTTGCCTAGCCTGGTGCTCTAGGAACACATCGGCGCGGCTCTGTTCCGGCAGCTCGCCAGAGCAGTAGCGAAGTGCCGTGTCGTGGGCCGAGCGAGTTCCTCATCGAGCATCGCGCGTTCAACCCGAGTTTCAATCTCGCGGACTCGCGAGCACAGATGCTTCTCTCCCCCGAAGATCTCTTGGAGATCGTCCCACGGAAGGCGAGGTGATGTGCGAGTGAAGAGATCCCCGACGGTCTGTGGCCGCTGCTCGCCGTAGGCGGATCGCAGAAGGCCGAGCACTACGCGATCGTCGCTCAACAACCCAAGAAGGTTGGCACGTCCTGTCGTGTGCGCGAACAGCGGCGTCACGGCTCCCGCCGACGCGAAGGGCTGGCGCGCGTACCACGGGGTCGACGAGCCGGACGATCAGTCCGAGGCGTTCGTGTTCTGCCCGGAGTGCGCGGAGCAGGAGTTCGGCGACTCCCAGTAGCGCCCGTCCCCAGTGTTCGGAATGTCACCCCAATCTCGACAGTCTGTTGACGTGTCGCGGCACCCGACGATCATGAGCGTGATGGAGCGACACGGCATACCGAAGCGGAGGCCGGATGGACTGATCATCGAGGAATCGCAGGTTCCTGCAAGGTGGACTCGCTACACGATGATCGGCATCATCCCGAGCCTCGCAGGACTCATCGGGTGCTATCTCGTACTCCACCGTCTCTGGCTCGGCTTCGCCGCTCTTCTTGTCGTCGTC
>JANNQQ010000208.1:0-4450 GCA_031400835.1 Actinomycetes bacterium
CCGAGGAGCTCGTCTTCAACGAAATCACCACCGGTGATGCAAACGACCTCGAGCGCGTTACTGCCTCGTCGGCGCCGGCGACATCCGTGTAGGTCGTCTTGGGAGAATCGGGTGACATACGTTTGGCGCGGCTCTTGCCGAAGCTCATCACCTTCGAGCCTCCACCCTGCATCTGGTTCATCATGAAGATCCAGAAGCCGAGGAGCAGGAGGATGGGGAGCAATGTCGAGAGAAGCGCCCACCACGTGCTCGTGCCGGTTCCCTTCGAGTCGAACTTGACGTTCTCGGCCTGCAGGAGCTTCTCGAACTCAGCCTGCGACTGCGGCGAGGGGTAGCTCAGCTTGACCTTGTCACCACCGGTGAGGACAGCCTTGATCTGCTGGCGCTTGGGATCGAAGACGACCGACTCGACCCCTCCGTTCCGCGTCTGGTCCTGCAACTCGGAGTACGTCATCTTCTTGTCGCTCTCGCCACGAGGAATGAGCGTCTCGCTCGCAAGGAACACGAGCAGCACGATGACGACGAGTGGGAAGAGAGCGCTGCGGAAGAATCGATTCACGTATCTGAGGGTAGCAGCGTGCCTGCGTTCAACCAGTCCCCCGCCTGTACCTCGTTACCTGCACGCAACACGACCGGACGGCCCGACAGACGGCCGCAGGCTGTCGCGAATCGCGGTTTGACACTCCAGGTCAGGCGCCTTCGGGCACAAGATCCGGGTGCAACACCCCTATATACGGCAGATTGCGATAGCGCTCGGCGAAGTCGAGCCCATAACCGATCACGAACTTGTTCGGAATCTCGAACCCGACGTATCGCACGGGAACCTCGATTTCGCGCCTTTCGGGCTTCGTCAAGAGCGCGCAGATCTCAAGCGACGCAGGGCGACGAGCTCGGAGCGTGCGCATGAGATACGACAGCGTCAGCCCCGAATCGATGATGTCCTCGACCACAAGAACATCCCGGCCGGCGATGTTGAGATCGAGGTCCTTGAGGATCCGCACGACACCCGAGGAGTCCGTGCCGGCGCCGTAGCTCGAGATAGCCATGAAGTCGATCTCGCATAGCAGGGCCAGCTCGCGCATCAGGTCGGCGATGAAGAAGACCGCGCCCTTCAGCACACCTACGAGCAACAGATCCTTGCCTGCGTAGTCCGCGGAGATCTCACTCCCGAGCTCGCGGACGCGTGCCTCAAGGGTTTCGGCGTCGATCAGGATCTCGCTGATGTCCTCGTGGAGTGGCTCGGTCATGCTTCTCCTTCTCTTTCGGCGTTGACGACGCCCTCCCAGCCGGGCGCCACGGCAACGCCAGGAACGGAGACCACATCCCCGTTAGCAAGCGCAACGATTGGCCAGCGTTCGCGGGCTGCGCGAGGAACCTTGGCGTCCACCAGGAGATCCTGCACTTTCTTCGTGCGTCCCGCGAGCCGATCGCCGGGACGGCGCGAGCGCACGACGAGCCCGTCGTGATCCGAGCTGAGCCGCCACGGGCCCCACGTGACCGTTCCTCGAAGGCGCAACTCGTCGTACTCGCGTACGGCCTGCATTCCTCCCCCGAGGTCTGCCGAGGCTGATCCCTCTTGGCTCGACAGGAGCTCGACGAGGGTGCGCTCGAGCGCACGGGGAAGGCTCGGCCGCTCCTCACCGAGGGCGTAGAGACTCGCCCGCGTGCGGGGGTCGAGCTCCTCGAGCAGCGGCAGAATGCGTGACCTGAGAATCCCGCGCTTGGTCTCGGGATTCGTCTCATCCTCGACGAATGCAAGCCCGTTCGCATCGCAGTAGGCGCGGGTCTCCTCGCGCCACACCGTCAGCAGCGGCCGCACCACGCCATCGTCGCGGATCCGCCGAATCCCCCTCGTTGAGCCACTCGCGAGAAGACGGAGGAGCACCGTCTCGACCTGATCCGACGCGGTGTGTCCTGTCGCTCTCGATCCAAAGCGAGCGGTTGCTGCGTAGCGACCTTCGCGAAGTTCCGCCTCGGTGTTCCCTCCGTCGAGATGAACGACCTCTGCCTCGAAGGTGGTGACGCAATGGTCGGCATCGCGATCTGCTGCGGTGCCGCGTACCCCGTGGTGGACGTGCACCGACCGAACGTCGTATCCAAGCGCCTTCAACACGTGCCACAGACAGGTCGAGTCGGCTCCGCCCGAGACGAGGCACGTGACCTGATCACCCGTGGCGATCAGGCTGTGCCGGTCGATCTCGGAAGCGACCAACTCTCCGACGTTGCGCATCACCGCCATTGTGACGCATGACCTCTCAGACCCGGTCGAGGTCTCCGACGTCGAGATCGGGGCCGTAGCTATTGGCGTCGATGAATCTCGGCGCCTGCGCCCACACACGCAGCGTCACCGCAGAACGCACGATCTCCGCTGCGGTGAGCACGAACGGGACTGCATGAACGACATGCTCGATCCGGGACGCCGGGAACCGACCGTCCGCTGCGTCGATGATGTAGCGCAAGGGAAGTGCATGCGAGACGACCAGAATCCTCTCCTCGGCGAGCCCGATGAGGACATCGAGCGCACCTGCGAACCGCAGCGCTGCGGCACTCCGGCTCTCGCCTCCACCCGGACACTCATCGTCGGGCTCGTTCGTCCAGGCCCACGTGCGGTAGTCGGCGAGCGGGCCACCGTCGAATGCGCCGAAGTTGATCTCGTTCAGGCTGGCGACGACTAGGGTCGGCACATCGCGCCCGCCAAGCGCCAAAGCAAGCGTCTCCTGCGTTCGCGTCAGCTCGCTCGCAATGCCGAGGTCGATCTGCTCGTACGCGAGAATCTCCCGAAGCGCCAGCGCCTCCTCGCGGCCCTGGTCAGAGAGACCGGCACCAGGCGGCGTCGAACTCACAACCGACGCGGCGTTCGATGCTGCATGACCGTGACGAACGAGGATCAGTTCCCGCATAGGAGGACGCTTCGATAGGAGAGGACACGCGTCATGCCGATCGACTCATACAGTCGAATCGCCGGCTCGTTCTCGCGTCGAACGAAGAGGCACACCACCTCGGCATCGCGCAGCAGCAGGCGCAGGAGGTCACGGAGACCGCGCGCAGCGTCACCTCGCCGCCTGGCAGGTATATCGACCCAGACTTGCTGAAGCTGTACGGCGGTCGGTGTCCACGCCGACGCCTCCGCCTTGAACCTGATCAGGCCGTCCTCGTGCCACAGCCACGATCGGCCCTCCTCGATCTGCACGCGTGTCCGCCAGCGGTAACCGTGGCCATCCCGGATCAATGGATCGATTCCGAGCTCTTCGGCGTGTGCGGCGGCGCAGGCGGGCAACAGGAGGTCGAGATCGTCGATGGTCGCCTGTCGAAGGCCCGAGTCTCCGGGTTCGGGGGGTGTGCGCGCCTCATAGACCGGTTGATCGGGCCTATCCTCGCGCGCGGCGCCAAACCGTCGCTTCCCCGCTTCCCACAGCTCGGTCACTGCCCGTTCCTCCCCAATCAACATCCGGGGTCCGATCTTCGCGGCCACCCCGGCGAACGCTGCACACCCCTCGCCGGATGGCACAACGTTCGTGCCGAGATGGCAGAGCCCCCGCAGGTTCCCGTCATCACCACGGGTTGCGGTGAAGCGGCCGCTGCCGCGACGCGCAACGTCCTCGAGGAAGACGCGCTCAACCGGGCTGGCGGCGCAGAAGGCAAGGATCTCGTCCTTGGTCGGCTCAAAGAGTTTTCCGGACACGGGAAAACTCTAGACAGGAGCGGCGCGTGGCATTGGTGTTGGCGGTGGCTCTGGCGGTAGCCTGCGGCCCATGCCTATTCATGTGCGTGCGAACCCCGGTGACTACGCGGAAGCCTGCCTCCTCCCAGGCGACCCCCTACGAGCCAAGTACATCGCCGAGACCTTCATGGACGACGTTGTCCAGCGAAACGGCGAGCGTGGAATGCTCGGCTACTCGGGCACCTTCAACGGGAAGCCCGTTTCCGTGCAATCAAGCGGGATGGGGTGCCCCTCCGCAGCGATCGTGATCGAGGAGCTCGTGCAGCTCGGAGTCAAGAAGATCATGCGCGTCGGCACGTGCGGTGGCCTTCAGCCCGGCATGACGATGGGTGAGCTGATCATCGCGCTGTCTGCGACTCCCGCCGATTCCACCGCTACGCACTACGTCGATGGTGAGCCACACGCGCCAACGGCCGACTTCGGTCTCGTCCACGAGGCGGTTCACCAGGCGAAACACCTCGGTAAGCCCGTGCGCGTCGGCCCGATCGTCTCGAGCGACATCTTCTATCAACCGGACGCGGGCCTCGCTCAACGCTGGTCGGACCGCGGCATCCTTGCCGTCGAGATGGAAGCAGCGGTGCTGTTCACGCTCGGTGCACTGCGCAAGATCCAGGCGGGTTGCATGCTCCTCGTCAGCGACATCGTCGTCGACGGCGCGTTCATTCGCATCTCCGACGAGGAGATGCGCAAAGCCGTCGACGAGATGACCGAGCTGGCTCTGCACACCGT
>JANNQQ010000209.1:0-3826 GCA_031400835.1 Actinomycetes bacterium
TGTGGGGTCGCCGTGCCCCGGGGGCCCACCCGCCCGGGGCCCACGTCTGCAACGACCGGTTGAGGCTAGAGCAGCCCGGCCTTCTTGAGTGCTGCGGCGACACTCTTCGGGACGAGCACCTTGTCGATGACGTGGATCACGCCATTCGAAGCATCGACGTCGGCCTTTGTCACCGTTGCTGTATGGATTCCCGCTGAGTCGGCGACCTTGAGCTTGCCACCCTTGAGGCTCAGTGCGAGCTTGGCGTTCTTGCCAAGGAGGGTCGGGATCCGAGCCTTCTGCTTCGCTGCGGCGATCGCGGCCGGGGACTTGACCTCACCGGCGACGACGTGGTACTTGAGCACCTGGACGAGCAGGGCCTTGTTCTTGGGGTCGGTCAACGCGGCCGTCACGCCGGGCACTTCCTTCTCGAGGGCCTTGAACGCGGTGTTCGTGGGGGCGAACACCGTCAACTCGGTCGTGCCAGAAAGCGCGGGCGCAAGCCCGGCGGCCTTCACGAGCGATACGAGGGTCGAGAAGCTCTTATTGCCCGCGGCGACGTCGACGATCGTCCCCATCTCCGCGCCAGGGCGTGCCGAGGCGGACGCGGCCAGCGCGGCACCAACAACGGCGACCACAAGCAGCGCCCCGAATGTCTTGATCATCTTCATGTCTGCTCCTTTGTTGAGTGGCTTTCGGGGGCTGTTCGGAGCGGATCGCCGAACCGGATGAGGTGATCCGTTTTGGCCTCCGGTGACGAATCCGATACCGTGAATGCGGAATGCCAGCCGAGCTCTACGAATCGGTGTCGGACTCTTCCCTCGTTATTGCCGTCGCCCAACGCAACGAGAGGGCGCTTGAGGAGCTTTGTCGCCGCTATTCCGGCCAGCTGGTCGGGTTGGCGCGCCGCGTCTTGCGCGACGACGAGCTCGCTGCTGACGTGGCGCAGGACGTCATCGTCCGCCTCTGGGAACGGCCCGAGCGCTTCGACCCCGAGCGCGGTTCGCTTCGCTCATACCTTCTCGCCGATGTGCACGGCCGGAGCGTTGATCTCATCCGAGCGGAGCAGGCGCGCCGCCGCCGCGAGGAGCGTGACCACGTCGAGCGTCTCCGCGACACGCCTCCTACGGTCGAGGAGGAGGTCGTAATGCGGGATCTCTCCGCCGACGTGCGGGAGTCTCTCGCGTTGCTGAACGACGACGAGCGCCGCGCCATCGAGCTTGCGTACTTCGACGGGCACAGCTACCGCGATGTCGCCATGATCCTTGATGAGCCCGAGGGCACCGTGAAGAGCAGGATTCGCTCGGGACTGGCAAAGCTTCGTTCAGCGACAATGGCCGTGGTGGTGAGCTTCCTATGAGCGTGAGCCTTCAGCACGACGAGATTCGCGACCTCCTCGCGGTGTATGCGATCGACGCGATTGCAGACGCCTCGGAGCGAGATGCGGTCATCCAGCACCTTGGGCGCTGCGAGGAATGCCGCGTCGAGGTGGCCAATCATCTCGAAGTGCTCGCGACACTCGCACCCGACGATACGTCCGAGCTGGCGGAGCGCGTTTGGAGCGGCGTGCGAGAGAGGATCAGCCAGCCTGAACCAGAGGTTGCGCCGCTTGCGCAGGTCGTGTCGCTTCGTCCCCGAAGGATGCGATTCGTTGCGGCTGTGGCGGCGGTGGCCGCGGCGTCGGTCCTCGTGACCGTTGCGCTGACGCGCGATGGCGGGCTTGGTGATCCGACTCAGACTGCCGAGGTCGTGCCCGCAGCACAGCAGGTCTCCGACCTGAGTGGGCGGGTCAAGGTCTTCAACTCCGACACGCAGTCGGGCCGTCTCGTCGTCGAGCTCGACAACGTTCCCGACCCCCCCGCCGGCCACCACTATGAGGTCTGGGTCCTGCGTCCTGGCAGTGGCGTCGAGATGGAGGCGGTCGGGGCGTTCACACCCGAGAATGGACGAGCACGGCTTGAGCTTGCGCTGCCTGGCGCGGATGACTACGTCGCCGTCGACATCTCCGTCCAGGAGAACGGAGGCTCCCCGCTGCACTCGGGGACGAGCCTCGCGGGCGCCAAGCTGACGTAGCCATCCAACAATCGCTTGGTATCGAATGGCAGGTAATGGCTCTTCTCACCTTCGAGCGACGCGTCTCCGTCCCTGTTGACGCGCGCACGGCGTTCGCCTGGCATACGCGGCCTGGAGCGTTCGAGCGGCTGGCGCCGCCCTGGCAGGATGTCCGCGTCGTCGAGCGCAAGGGCACCATCTACGACGGTGATCGGACGACGCTGGAGCTGCATCTCGGACCACTCCGGCGGCGGTGGATTGCGGTCCACGAGGGGTTCCGGGAGGACAGGCTGTTCGTTGACCGGCAGGAGCGTGGCCCTTTCGCGGAGTGGCGCCATGAACATCGCTTCCACGCGCGCGGCGCAAGCGCCGAGCTCGAGGACGCAATCGCCTTTCGGCTTCCGCTCGGTGCACCCGGGCGCGTGCTCGGGCGGAGATACGCCTTCCAACAGCTTGACCGACTGTTCGCCTTCCGACACCGCCGAATCCACCACGACCTCGAGAGGCACGCAATGACCGACACGAAGCTCCGTATTGCGATCAGCGGATCCAGCGGCCTGATCGGTTCAGCCCTGGCTGCCTTTCTCTCCACGGGAGGGCACGAGGTCATCCGGCTCGTGCGCAGCGGGATGGGTGGGGACGGGTCGGTGAGCTGGGATCCTGCCGCCGGGGTCGTGGACGTAGAGGCCCTCGATGGCGTCGACGCTGTCGTTCACCTTGCCGGCGAGCCTATCGGGAGGCGCTGGACCGAGAGTCGCAAGCGAGAGATCCTGCGCAGCAGGGAGGAGGGTACGCGCGCGCTCTCGACCGCCATCGCGTCACTCTCGCATCCGCCGCGGGTTCTGGTCTCGGCCTCTGCGGTCGGGATCTACGGCTCGCGCGGGGACGAGATCCTCACCGAGGACAGCAGCCACGGCGACGACTTCCTTGCCACCGTGTGCGAGGCGTGGGAAGCCGGCACCCGTCCGGCCGCCGAGGCTGGGATTCGGGTCGTGAACCTCCGGCTTGGCGTCGTCCTCGAGGCGTTGCTCCCGCGGCTTCTGCTGCCGTTCCGCCTCGGGCTTGGCGGCCGCATTGGCAGCGGGCGCCACTGGCTGTCCTGGATCTCGCTGGACGATGCGACGGCCGCATTCCACCAGGCCCTCATCGACGAGCGGCTCCGCGGGCCGGTCAATGCCACCTCACCCTCGCCGGTCACGAACGCGGAGATGACCAAGACGCTTGGTCGCGTTCTACGCCGGCCCACCGTGTTCCCGGTTCCGACCGCAGCCGTGTCGGCGCTCTACGGGGAGATGGGCAGAGCTACCGTGCTGACGAGTCAGCGCGTCCTCCCGCAGCGTCTCCACGCGACCGGGTTCGGGTTCGCCTATGCGGATCTCGAGGCGGCGCTTCGCCATACCCTCGGCCGCTGACGTGGCGGGCGGCGTCGCCATTGTCCTTCTCAATCGCGACCTTCGCATCCACGACCACCCGGCGCTCGCCGCCGCCTGCGCCGGAGCAGAAGCGGTCGTCCCGCTCTTCGTCCTTGACGAGCGGTTGCTTTCATCGCCGCGTGCGTCCCCGAACCGGATCCGCTTTCTCCATGAGTCGCTTGCTGCACTAGGGCAGGCACTTCAGGACGTCGGCGGCAGGCTCGTGGTGCGTCGCGGCGACCCGGTGGCAGAGACGCTCCGGATAGCGTCCGAGACAGGCGCCGAGGTGGTGCATGCAAGCCGCGACGTGAGCTCAGGCGCGCTCGCCCGCGAGGCGGCGCTGTCACGTGCGTGCGCGGAGGCCGGGATCGGGCTTGCGCTGC
>JANNQQ010000210.1:0-1672 GCA_031400835.1 Actinomycetes bacterium
TCGGTGTGACTCGAGTTCCCCGTCGCAAAGCGATACTCCGTCCGGCTCGCCGGCGTCCCGACGTTGTCTGTCGCCACGACGATCGCTCGCTCGAAGCCGCGGCGACGACCTGTTACTGATCCCCCGGGCCCTCTTCGTTGCTCGCGCGCGAAGCGTCCTCAGGTTCGAGCCTTGTAACCTGGAAGAAGTATCGCGATCCCTTCGGTCCGTTGAGCGTGTTCAGCCGTCCTACCTCCTCTCGTGCTCGCTCGATCGTCCGAACAAGTTTCGACACCGTCAGCCGATTCTCGTTGAAAGCTCCTTCGGCACAGACACCGGGCGCAACACGAAGTATCGCAAAGAGGTGCTCTCGCGGACCCTGCATACTCATTCCCCCGTTGGGATATTGGGATCTGCCAGAGTCCCCAGGAAATCCCCGGAGATTGGGTCGAACACGTCACCTGTCAGACCGAACCTGAGGTTGGTATCCGGAGCGACTCCGAACTCGTCTTTGATTACGTGAAGGCGACCGCTTGCGACGTTTCGTGGAACGCCGTGATTCTCGCTGAGGTTCGCGAATACGTCGTCAACGTTCTGAGTCAGCCTGGCACCACGAGCGATCGCTTGGTCGAGTGGCGTCATGCGTAATATGAGGCCCGCGAGACTCGTGGGGCTGCAATGATCGCCGGGTGCGTGAATGCAGATCGAGGGTGTGTAGCCGCCAGTCGATGGTTCGAGCGCTGGTAGGGAATCTGCGCGCCCAATCGGGTTCGTGTTTACCGCGACCGCGACCGAGGTCACGATCGCGACCGACTCCGCAGCCGCAGCGAGTCTCCCTGCACGCACCGCGAACAGCCGTAGGTCCTTCGGGCCCAGCTTGCCCGACCTCCCCGACGACCCGCCGTGTATCTCTGCGTCGAAAATTGTTCCTGCACCAGTGGGCCGTTGCAATTGTCCCAGGTCGGTGTGAATCACTGCGCCCCAGCCCGGTTCGATCTGGTCGTCCTCCGGGCTGTAGCCGGTCGGATCGATGAGCAGCGTCGACCGATTTGCGACGTAGGAATACGGATTAAGGCTCTGAGGACGCGCTGGACGCGCCAACGGATCCCCGACACCAAACCTGGCGATCGCGAAGTTGTACTGCCGGATCCCGAGGTGGAGCTGCCCGACCTCGCCGTCGAGCTCCTGGCCGGTGTAGCCGTACCGTTCCGCAGGGCTCGTCCCCGATTGCGTGAGCGGCGCGCCGAACGGCTCGTAGTTTCGCCGATCGACGACCGCGCCGGTCTCGTTCGTGATCAGGCTGACGCTTCCCTGGAGATCGCCCTGCAGGTAGTAGGTGTGGCCGGGGTCGCGGGTCGTGCGCATCGCCACGCGCCGCCCGAACGCGAGCACGTATTTGTCCGTGTTGCGGACGGCTCCCTCGACCAGCTCTTCGAGCATCGGGCCGACGTAGCGGAGGTCCTTCGTGCCGGAAGACGTCGTCCAAAGCTTCCGAACGCGCCTCTCCCCGAAGGGGTCGTAGGTGAGCTGGCTCGCGGGATCCGGGCTCGTGCCCGTGTCGCCCATCCGCGAGGTGCGGCCGTCGAAGTTGTACTCGTACCAGTTCCCGAGGCCCTCCGTCGTCAGCGAGCCGTTCAAGTCGTAGGCGAGCGTGTAGGGGCTGCTCGCTCCGCCGACAAGCGTGACGGCGTGC
>JANNQQ010000211.1:0-2130 GCA_031400835.1 Actinomycetes bacterium
CCGACCGAAGGTGACCTCGCAGGACATCCGCAACATGGTCGAGCGCGCAGTCGTGCTCGCTGACCAGCCGGGGCACTACCCCACCGACCAGTTCAACAACCCGTACATCGTCCGCGACCATCGCGATCGGCTGGGGCGTGAGATCTGGGAGCAGACCGAGAGGCGGGTCACCGCGTTCTGCCACGGGATGGGCACCGCGAGCTCGCTGATGGGGATCTCCGAGGCGCTTCGTCCACGCGGCGTCTTCATCCAGGCGCACGAGCCGGCCAGCTCCGCCGCGATTGGCGGCGGTCAGCAGGGCGCGTTTCTCATCCAAGGGTGGACGGGAATGGTGATGCCCCACTGGGATGCTGACAAGGTCGATCACCTCGAGGCGATTGCTGATGACGAGGCGATCGAGATGACTCGCCGTCTCGCCGTCGAGGAGGGGATCTTCGCCGGGATCTCGACCGGTGCGAATGTCGTCGGCGCACATCGTCTCGCGGAGCGACTCGGCCCCGATGCGGTTATCGTCAGCCTGGCGGTCGACACGGGTTTCAAATATATGAGCGTCAGCCCGTTCGCCTAAGCGCTGACAACGGCGAGCACAGCTATGACTCAGCTGTCGGCGGCCTCATGCTCTGCGAGCCAGGCCTTCGCCACCCGCTTCTGGACCTTGGTAAGCCACGCTTCGACGACGAGGTCACGCAGCTCGTCACGGTCGAACCGCGCCAGCTCGGAGATGCGGACGAGCACCGCGGGATAGCCGTTGAAGTGCGGCGTTGTGAAGAAGACGCCGCGGTCATCGGCAAGCAACATCTCCTTGACCTCGCTGCCGTCGACCCGGAACATCAGCACGTCGTCGAGCCGCTCGTCTGTATTCGCATCGATCGCGTCGGGTCGCTGGCTGCGGTGGAAGACGAACGTCTTCCCATGAACCTGGTACGCCGGCCGGCCGTCCTCGGAGACCTCTTTCGTCGTCTCCGGCAGCGCGAGCGCAAGCTCGTCGAGGTCGGCCATCGTTGCCATGGCGCAACTCTGCCAGCGATCTGCGCGTCAGTCGCCGAAGACGGCGGCCGGACGGAAGTTCTTGTTCGCGAGGTTCTCCCGGTCGCTCACCCGGGGCCGCTCGAGCAGGAGAGACTTGAGCTCGTCGACCATGTCGACCGCCTGACCCACGGCGACGGCGGCTATCAGCTGCTCCTCACGGAGATAGAAGCCAAGGAGGTTGTGCTCCTGGATCGAGCCGCGCAGGATGACCTCGTCGACGCCTTCGGTGTCGCCGAGCAGCTGGAGTGAGACGTCGAACATCTTCGTGAAGAACGCCGACACCTCTCCGAATCCCTTTCGTCCGCCGGCGAGGTTCCGCCCGAGCTGTGCTCCCTGGCTGTTCGCCGCGCTCCAATGCTCGACCCTGCGGGTCCGACCCGCAACCACGTCGTCGTAGCGCGCGACGTCTCCAATCGCGTAGACGTCGCTGGCCGAGGTGCGGAAGTGATCGTCGACGACGACGCCGTTGTCGAGTGAGAGGTCGCTGCCCTCGAGGAAGTCGACGTTGGGCACCACGCCCACGCCGACGACGGCGAGGAACGCCTCGATCGTGAGACCCGATGCGGTGCGGACGCCCGTCAACAGGCGGCCGTTCGCGTTGAACTCCTCGATCTGCTCCCCCAGCACGAGCTCCACGCCGTGCTCGCGGTAGAGCTCAGCGACCTGGTCGGAGAGCTCGGGAGATGCCAGAGCTGGCACGAGCCGCTCGCCCATCTCGACGATCGTCACCTCGAGCCCGAGCAGGCGCAGCGAAGCTGCGACCTCCGAGCCGATGAAGCTGCCGCCGACCACGACGGCCTTGCGGGCCTCTGCCGCTGCCTCGTTCACTGCCACGGCGTCGGCAAGCGTCCGAAACGTGTGCACCGCGGGGAGGTCGGCTCCGGGCACCGCGAGCATCCGGGGGCGGGTTCCACTCGCGATCACGAGCGTTCCGTACGGAACCGTCTCGCCTCCGGCGAGCCCAACCGTGTGCGCTTTGGTGTCAACCGACTCGACGGTCGTCTCGAGGCGCAACTCAACTGCGAGATCGTCGTACTCCTCGGCGGTGTGCACAAGCGCCTCGAGCGGCTCCATCTCGCCGCGGACGATGCCCTTCGAGAG
>JANNQQ010000212.1:0-7062 GCA_031400835.1 Actinomycetes bacterium
AGGTCAGGACGGCCCACGTCACCGATGAGCAACGAGTCGCCCGTGAAGACCAGCCAAGGGTCAAGCGTGCCTCGACGCCGATCGGCAACCGTGAGAGCGATGTGCGCGGGCGCGTGACCGGGTGTCGAGATCGCTGTTACGACGGTGTTGCCCAACTCGACTCTATCCCCGTCTGCAAGAGGGTGGTGCTCGAAGTCGACGCGCGCCTGCTCTGGCAAGTAGGCGGTGGCGCCTGTCCTGGCCACCAGCTCTGGAAGCCCGGAGACGTGATCGGCCTGAACATGCGTTTCGAACACCGCGACAATCCGAGAGCCAATTGTCGCCGCGGCCTCGAGGTACCGATCGACAAGCTCGGCGTGGGGATCGACGACCGCTAACTGGTGTTGCGACGTGCAGCCGAACAGGTAACTCGCGCAAGACGTGCTCTCCACAATGAACGGGCGAAGCAACATGGTGACTCCTACTAGCTCGCGATTTCGACGGGCAGTCCTGCCGCCCGCCACTCGGGAAACCCAACGTCCAGTCGGCGCGCACGCCGCCCCCGCGCGTGCAAGAGCCGCACCGCATCGTCCGCGTACACGCAGTAAGGGCCGCGACAGTACGCCACGACCTCGCGGCGCTTCGGGAGCGTCGCAATGACCGTGGGAAGCAGCTCGAGGGGGGCCGACACCGAGCCGGAAATGTGGCCCGCGCGGTACTCAGCCTCCGGACGCACGTCGAGCACCACGACCTCGCCTCGCGCAAGCCGCGCCTGCAGCTCATCGGCCGAAAGTTGCTCGACCTCCGCGCGCTCCCCCAGATAGTCGTAGGCCAGGACAGCCACTTCGGCCACGTGTTGCGCGGCGACGTCGCGTACCGCTCGCCAGAGCTCCGCGACTCGATCGCTCGCAAGTCGATAGAAGACCCGGTTGCCGTCACGCCGGGAACGCAGCAGACCCGACCCGGCGAGCAGCCGCAAGTGATGCGAGGTGTTCGCGAAGCTCTGGCCGATCTCGACCGAGACCTCCTCGACCGACCGCTCGCCCTGCGCGAGCACATCGACGATCTCCGCTCGACGACCGTTCCCCAGCGCAGCCGCCACCGAAGCGAACGCGTCAAACAGCGCGCTCTTTGCAATATGATCACTCATACATTCATACTAACACTTGAATAGTTGGAGACAACCGAGTACTGTCTTCTCGCAGGAAGGGAGGGAGCCCGTGAGCACCGACATTGGGATCGACGTCGATCTCCTCAAGCGTGAGATCAAGAAGACCTACGCATCGGTCTCAGAGACACCGGAGCAGGACTTCATCTTTCCCACGGGACGGGCGTGGGCCGAAGATCTGGATTACCCGCCCGAGCTCGCCAACGTGCCAGAGAGTGCTGTCGAGTCGTTCGCAGGGGTCGCGAACCCATTTTCTCTCGGGCGGCTTGAACCAGGCGAGACAGTCCTCGACCTTGGCTCTGGCGCCGGAACCGACTCTCTCGTCGCCGTGCAGATGGTTGGCCCGGAGGGCAGCGTGACCGGGATTGACATGACTCCCGAGATGCTGACGAAGGCCCGCGCCGCCGCGAGCGAACTCGGCGTGAGCAACGCTCAGTTCATCGAGGGCGAGGTCGAGCGATTGCCGTTCGCTGACGAGCGCTTCGATGTCGTGATCTCGAACGGCGTGATCGATCTTGTCCCCGACAAGGACGCCGTCTTCGGTGAGCTGCTCCGTGTCCTCAAACCCGGAGGCCGGCTCCAGATTGCCGACGTAACCGTCCAGCAGCCAGTTAGCGAGCAAGGACGCCGGAACATCGATCTGTGGACCGGCTGAATCGCCGGGGCTCTGCTGGAAGCAGAGTACGCAGAACTACTCGAGAAACACGGATTCGAACGAGTCGAAACCGGCAACCTCGTCGCGACCTACGCGCGCTCCAAATTCGAAGACACGCGCCAGAAAGCCGTCAAGTTCGGCGCACACGGCACGACGGTCAAGGCGTTCAAGCCTCTCTAGTCGAAACAACGGAGCGCATCAGCTTGCTCACGAGAGAGAGGAATCCGCCATGGCGGACAAGACAGTCATCAACCTTGCGACAGGACTCGAAGACCCAGAGCGCGTACTCATCGCCCTCCTCGTCGGCGACGCAGCCTCGACGCTGGACGGATGACAGCGAGGTTTCAGTCTCGTTGTCTAATCAGACTACTAATCAATATAGTTGACCGCAATGGCAGCCGATGAGTTCTCCAACACCAAATCGCTTGCTTCGCTAGAGAAGATCGCCGAGGGGCGCGAGGCCGAGATCTTCGCTTGGGAGCCAGGGGTCATCCTCAAGCTCTACCGCGACGAATCCCAGGCGCGCTCGCGGGACACTGAACTACTGGCTATGACTGCCGTACACCAGGCCGGAGGCCCAACGCCGCGGGTCATCGCCCCGATGGACGTCGAAGGCCGCCTCGGGTTACTCATTGAACGAATCGATCAAACAGACCTCCTCACCGAGATCGGGAAGGCACCATGGAAGGTGGTATCCACGGGTGGTGTGATGGGCCGCCTCCATGCCCTCCTCCACCAAACGAAGGCTCCACCACATCTCCGTCATCTGAAGGACCGCCTGCGCGAACGATTCGAATCACCGCTGGTGCCAGCTGAGCTACGTCTCGTCGGAATCGATGCCCTTGCCAGCCTCCCCGACAGCGACCGGCTTTGCCACGGCGACTTCCATCCCGCCAACATTCTGCGAAGCCCACACGGCGGCACAGTCATCGACTGGTCGAATGCCGCCGCAGGCGACGCAGCCGCCGACATCGCCCAAACCCTCCTCATCCTCGACATCGGCGAACCACCTCCCGGAAGCGCGCTAGTGATCCGACGGCTTGACTCCGTAGGACGGGGAATCATCCGATCGCGATATCTCGCCGCCTACCGAAAGCGCCAACCCGTCGACAACGACCTCACGACGCGATGGACGCTCCCGCTTCGCATTGCCAGGCTTAGCCATGGGATCGAGCAGGAACGCAACACACTTCTGAAGCTCATCGGTCAGAGCCAGTGATATCCGCGAGGAGTGATGTTCTGTCTTGCCTTGCTGTGGCGACGAACTCGGGCGGGGCCGCGGTGTTGGGGTCGTGTGTTGCGCTCCAGAGAATCAGTTCGACGAGCATCGGTGCGAGGTCGAGGCCCTTCGCGGTGAGCTGGTAGCTGACGCCTCCGGCGTTTCTTGGGGCGACGTGGCGGGTGATGATGCCGTGCTCCTCAAGGCTCTTTAGGCGGTCGGCAAGGATGTTGGTAGCAATTCGCTCTTCGCTTTCGAAGAAGTCCCGGTAGCGGCTCTTGCCTTTGAAGAGGAGGTCGCGAATGACAAGCAGCGTCCAGCGGTCGCCGAAGATGTCGAGCGCAAAGCTGATCGGGCAGTCGGATCTCCGAGACTTGGCCACGCACCTAGTATACTTGCAAAACGCAAGCTATCTGAATACAGTCGTACCTATGACAACCCTCAAAAACTCGATCACGATCGATGCGCCCCCTGATCAGGTGTGGGCGATCCTCACCAACCTGGCCGAGTTGGCCGAGTACGACCCGGCTGTTGCGACGGCGACCGTCACCTCTCAGGCGGCCAGCGGTCTCGGCGCATCGAGAGAAGTGACCATGAGGGACGGCAAGCACTGGTTCAAGGAGCGAGTGAGTGCCTTCGAGCCAGGCTCGGCGCTCGCGTTCGAACTGACCTCGTGCAACTTCCCGATCGCAACCCTCAGCCACTCCTACTCCTTCTCCGGGAGTAAGGGTGAGACGACGGTAAACCAGTCGATGACGTATAGCCCGAAGTTCGGCCTGCTCGGGAACCTCATGGACGTGATCGTGATCCGCCGCAGCTCGGACAAGGGCATCAAGGCGTTCCTTGCTGGCCTGAAGGCCCACGCGGAAACCGCGCCTCCAGTGACCGATGCGAAGGGCTCAGGTCATTGACAGACGCTGAAGCCGGCGGCGCTCAGCTCTTTGCGAGCCTCGGCGGTGCCTACGTGGCAGAGGGGCGCGCTTCCCACGGAACAATGATGGGCTTCGCGTGCCTCCGCCGAGCCGGCGCGTTCTTCGCCTCGCTCGACCCAGCCACCGAAGCACTCATCGTCAAGCTCCCTGCCGTCCGAGTCACCGCTCTTATCAACGACCTGATAGCCGAGCCCTTCGCGCCTAACGGCCGCAGATTCCGCGAATGGGCCGCAATCCCGCAAACAGCCACAGACACCTGGCCAGAACTTCTCGACGAGGCATGGTCTTTTGCGTGTGCCGATCCACCGCAGCGAAAATCGTAACCGCGGTCGCGGCGACTTACTCTCTAAGGTAGTTCGAATCCCACGCGGGCGCGGCGCGAGAGGGTTCGCGGGTGATCGGCAGGCGTGGCAGCTTCGCAGCGCTCCGCCGCTGGCGACTCGCCGTGCTTGGAAGGCGGCAAGCATGCCAGGGCCATCATCTTCCACGCCTCACAGCGGGTGCTTGAGAAATCTGCACATCCCGTGTAAACTTCCCTTAGAAGTTAACTATGAATGTGAGAACCCCGCGTCAACCGACCATCGCTCGCTTCGGCGATTTGCGTCAGTGCGGAAGAGGCCCATGAGGGAGATCCCGCACGATCTGGACGCGGTGTTCGAGGCCCTCGCGAACGCTCATCGTCGCGAGATCATCTACCTCCTCGGCCTGCAGCCATACGCGATCCACCAGCTGGCCGAGATCCGCGGTCTCTCTCTTCCCGCGATGCACAAGCACATCAAGCTTCTAGAGAACGCAGGGATCGTCAGGCGTCGCAAGATCGGCCGCACCAACTATCTCACCCTCAACCGATCGGCGCTACGAGCGCTCCAAGACTGGCTCGGCCAGTACCACGCCTACTGGGGCACGGAGGAAGAGACGCTCGAAAACTACGAAACGTTTCTGAGCCGACAACAAGCAAACCAGAGAAAGAAAGGACATCAACAATGAAGAAGTACATGTTCATCAACTACGGATTCGAGGATCCGACACCCGAGGTCGTAAAGGCCTGGATGGACTGGTTCGGCAAGGTTGGCGGGCATATGGTCGACAGCGGCAACCCGTTCAGCATGGGTCGCGAGGTCACCAACACCGGCAGCCGCGACCTTCCCCGTGAGCCGACGTCGATCACCGGCTACTGCATCGTCAATGCCGACAGCATCGACGACGCCGAGAAGCTCCTTGAGGGCTGCCCGATCATCCACTCCGTCCGGATCTACGAAGCCGCAAGCATGTAGCCGACGAGCCGAGGGACACAAAGGGATAGCACGGCAAACACCGACGACACGGCGTGCTAGACGTGTGCGACGGACACGCGCCGGTCGATCTCGCCGCGATTCACATCTCAGACGTCGTCCCCAACATCCGACCTCACCGGTCAACCACCTAGTGCAATGGCTCGACCACCGTGGCGCTGGGGGGAGCGGCCAGCAGTTCGAACAGGGGCGCAAACGCGGCCATCGCCTCGCTCTGCATCATTACCGCTCGCGCCTCGGCTGAGTCCCATTCGCTGATCTCTACTGCCCTGTCCGGGTCGTCGATGACGACGTAGATGGTGGCGCTGTGGCAGCCCGCCGTGCGCATCGGCTCGAAGTGTTGTGCGACGAGACGCTCGAACAGACGCACGAACTCCTCGCGCCGGCCCGGCTGGAGCGTGAACTCGGAGATTGCCTTGATCGCCATTTGGAATCCCTCCTTCGTTGCGGTTGCCTGTGCGACCTCGGGCGGCTGCACGCGTTTCGCGACCGGATCGACCGCGAGTATCTTTGGAGTAGAGGCCGGAGGCAACCTCACCAGCATCCAGGAGCTGCGCTGAGCGCCCGCTGACTCACCGGCGTCAAGTGGCTATGACCAGAAACAACGACGGAGGTACTTCGCCATGGCTGAGAGCAGACCCGCGAACAAGGGCACGAGGAAGTCGGCTAGCGGCGCGAGCGCCAAGGCGTCCCAGGGGTTCACGGCCGAGGAGCGAGCCGCCATGAAGGAGCGCGCCCGGGAACTGAAAGCGGCCGAGCGTGCGGGTGCCAGCAGGGCGGACGGGGAACGCGACGTGCTCGCGAAGATCTCCGAGATGCCGGAACCGGATCGCTCGATGGCCGAGCGGCTTCATGCCATTATTCGCTCCAACGCGCCGGAGCTCTCGCCGAGAACCTGGTACGGGATGCCCGCGTACGCCTCGGACGGCAAGGTCGTCTGCTTCTTCCAGGGCGCGCAGAAGTTCAAGACGCGGTATGCGACGCTCGGCTTCAGCGACTCGGCGAACCTCGACGAAGGTGCCATGTGGCCGACCGCCTTCGCGCTGAAGAACCTGACCGCCGCCGAAGAGGCAAGGATCGGCGCGCTCGTCAGGAAAGCGGTGAGCTGAGGACTCCACTCGCAACCACGAGAGGCGGGCTTCGGGACTCGTCCCGACATTTCAGCGTACGTCGCTGAGCCTGGATCGAGCACTCAGCGCGTCGCGGGCGCAGTACCGTCGTGATGTTGCATAAACCACTCGACCCGGTCGAGCCACTCGTCGACGACCTCGTGATGGACGTTGTGACCGATGTTCTCCGGAAACCACCACTCGGCCCCTGGGATCGAGTCCGCAAGGAACGTGCCATGCCCGGCGGGTGCGTTGACCTCATCCGCCTGCCCCTCGACGACAAGAACCGGAGTCCTGACCAACGCAAGGTCATCCGGCGTGTAGCGGGGCTCGCTGAGGGTTTCTGCAACCGTGAGCTCGAGGAGCGTGCGCCAGTATTCCGCTCCATGCGTCGCTCCGTGAATGGCGATCATCTCGTCTCGCCACTCCGGGGAGTCGCGAGCAACGCGGTCGGGGTCGAACTTGCCTGGCTCACGCTGGGACAGGTGGTCGGTCACGTGGGCGTTCGCGGCCTGGAGGACAGCGCTGCGGACAAGCCGCGGACTCGAGATCACCATCACGAGAGCGACGTTTCCTCCGTTGGAATGTCCGATCACATGGGCCTCAGGAACGCCAAGAGCCTCGATGATCGCTGCCATATCGTCGGCCATCTCGGCGAATGAGTAGGTGCACTCCGGATTGGGGCTACGACCGTGCCCACGGCAGTCG